>NZ_JAJSOZ010000010.1:0-161618 GCF_021282335.1 Bacillus sp. G16
ATATTAAATAGCTCAAAATCTCAAAAGGTAGAAGCTTTTATTTTAACTACGATTATTAATAAATGTATTAACAGGTTAGAGAGAGCAAACCCTTATCTAATTAATTCTATTTTATATCATATGTCAAGGAGTACAGGTGCAAAAGGAAGAGGCTTTTCAACACGGTTCAAGTCAGTGATCATTAATAAAATTATTGAAAAAAACATTTATAAGGTAAGCAATTGTGGACAATTCATAATAGATGCCTTTTTAAAGGATGCCTCATTATTAGAACTGTTTGAGAATTCAAATGAGAAAGCACATATAAATTTTTTAGATTTTTTGAGAAAAGAATATCAAGAATTATATAAGCTATTGATTGTTAAAGATGTCCAGGAAGAAATTGTAGAACCAAGTGAAGGTTATTTTACTCTACATAGTTTACATTCTACATTTAATAGTGTGAAAGATATTTTTATTTTCTTAAAAAAGGTTATTACGTTAATTAGGAATGATAATCGATATATGAATAATCCTATTTTCGTAAACCCAAAAAATTTATGGGTGAAAACCTCCTTATACCATGATATGGAGGTTAGGCTTAATCCAAAACCAGTAAAAGATAGAAGCTTATATTTGAGTGCTCCCGAAGATTTTTTTGATAGACAGCATGTCAAAAATGAATTAAAGATATCTTTTATGATAGGACTAATAGTTTTTAGTCTCCTCCTTAAAGAAATGGATAAAATTAATAGCTTAAATTTAATCTCTTTACAGTTTAACCCAAAGCGAGTATGGAAGAATAATAACGATGAATTTAAAACAGTATTTAGTAGGGATTTTGTAGTAAGTCCCCTATACAAGAAGGTTTTTATGAGTTACTGAATATTATTGAAAAACTCACTAAGAAAAATCCACGATCAAGATTATCAATACTAAATTTTAATAACTACTTAGAAAATAAAAAGGGAGATGAGAAAAGAATAATGAAGTTTTTTATTAGTCACTCAACTAAAGATAAAGGAAGAATAACCCCATATATAAACCTAATAGAAAATAATGAAAAAAAACATAAAGCATTTGTAGATACTCATGAGTTTATTCCGGGAAAATCTATAATAGGAGAAATAACTAAAAAAATTGATGAAAGTGACATAGTAATAGTGTTTTATTCAAGCAACGTAGTTGAGAATTTCAAGTGGGTAATGGCGGAAGTTGAATATTCTATACAGACAGAAAAACCTTTTGTCTGTGTGCTTTTAGACGATATTCCAGTTCCACCTTTGTTGCAAGGTGAGAAGGAGAAGTTACACTTTGTGCATAACGAAAATGTTAGTATGGAAGAAATCCAAAGTTTTCTATATAAATTAGAAGGAATTGATGTTGAACAAATTAAAAGTAAATTAAATTTAGATAAAGTCGAACCAGCCTATAGATTTATTAAGCATTTAAATGAAAAGGAAGTTAGTCCTTTAAATATGTTACTGAGCGATAAATACTTTAATATATTTGATGTTCTTACTAAAAGTAGAGAATGCAAATTAGCTCCTGCGAATATATTTAAAATTCATTTAAAGGGCACAGATATTAATGCATCACCTTATCATGATATTATTGAGACTCTAAAATTTTATGATCTAATAGAAACACAGGATTCTGGATCTTTTGTTACAAGGTTAAAGTTGCAAAATAGCAGCTTCCATAGCTGTATTAGAGAAGCTAAAGAGAGATATGGACTATATTGGATGGATTATTTTAAAGATGCTATTAAAATTGAAGAGTATAAAGATTAAATAAAATGATGAGATGTGGTTTATGTTATGCAATTCATAGATATCCAAAGTTCAAAAATACTTAACTTAAAAAAATAGCTTGCATGGCGATCGGGATCCAATTAAAGCTGAAAAATATTTAACATTTAGTCAATTAGAAACTGATGGTATATTTCTTTTATATGTGAAAGGTTTAAATTTGTCTTTGGAAAATATCTTGAGCAAAAACCTAGAGTAGAACAAAATTAGAATAAACTGAGAAATTCATTCGCTCATCACGTTCAATTTCATAAAAATCTCATTTAGATACATTCCTGTGAGCCTTATAATAAGTGAATGAGGTTTTAATATTAAGTCTATCTTCTAAAATAGATAGGCTTTTATTCAATATTATATTGTTAATTGTTATTTAAGCTTGGAAGGTGAGATGAATGTTTTTAATTGATCCAAAAAATTACCCCAAACATAGGGAATGGAATGCAAAAGTATTTTCACTGCCGAAGATCCCCAGAAGTGACATGGGGCAGCCTGTTGTTTTAAGAGAAATTTTAAAAGCGTTAGTGAATAAAGTTCCATATGGTACAAAAATGAAGTTTAAAGGAAGCACCAGTGAAGCAACGTTAGAAAATTTATGTAGATGGTTAAGGCCTATTGGTCTAATCTATAAAGAAGACGGTATATGGAAAATATCAGAGGAAAGCAAAAAATATTTAGAGTCTGAGGATGATTTATACTTAACAGCTTTATTCTGCGCTAATGTTAGATTTATTGGTGAACTTCTTGTAAAACTTGATAAACCAATGACAACTATGGAGTTATTAAATATAGCTAATAAAGACTACAAATTAAATTGGGATACCAAGTCCGAAGTTGGTAATAGATTGACGTGGTTCAGACAATTAGATTTAGTAAATTTTAATGACTTTAAAAACACTTATTGTTTAACTGAAAAAGGAAAGGAATTCATAAAAAATATTAGTTATGTAAAGCCCGAAGAAATAGAAATCATTGGAGACCCGACAACTAAAGAAACTGATATACCGGTTTCTTTTTGGGCAGAAGAGTTAATTCAAATGAGTCAAGAACAACTTAAATCCAGAAAGCCGTCTATAGGCTATATCCCAGGAAATATTTCTGAAGTATGTGATACATTTAATGGATATATTCAATTAATGTATTCGACTGTTGATAAGGAATCCTTTTTAAATTATTCAAAGGAAACTTTTAATATATCAGTTTCTTCAGCAAATTCTTTTGTTACAACTTTAACCAATATTGATTTTTTAGAGCGAAAGTCAAGAAATTTGTATGAGGCTACAGAATTAGCGAAAAAATGGTTAACAACTAAATCAGCTTTAGATTTAGTTTTCTGTTTACAAGCAAAAGTATTATTTATATTTGAAATGTTAAAGGAATTAGAAAAAGAAAGTTTATCTGTTAAAGAACTAGCTGTAATTGCAAAGGTATCTTATGGATTTGAGACTGAAAGAATAGAGGAGATTAGAAAGCGACTAAATATTATGCAATGTGCTTTACTCGTTCAAGAAGAAAGTCCGGGTAAATATTGCTTAACGCAAAGAGCAAAACATATCCTAAAAAAAGTTTTAATACAACAAAAAATAGATATAGAAATTAAAAATGAGATTGAAAACAACCCAAGTGAAAATAAACATTTAGTAGTAAATGAGCATTTAACCGAACTTCGTTTGGCTTCAAAAGACTCTTCAAACCCTGCAAGATTTGAGAAAGCTATTACAGGTGCTTTTTCAACCTTAGGCTTTAATGCAACTTGGCTTGGAGGGTCAGGTAAAACGGACGTGTTAATACATTCTCCAAGTATACCGAAATATTCATATACTGTAACCGTCGATGCAAAATCAACACAATCAGGTGTAGTCTCAGAAGGACAAATAAATTTTGATACATTAAAAGAGCATAAGAAACTACACTCAGCTGATTATATTGCGGTTGTAGGGTATTCTTTTCAAGGAGAACGTTTAGTTAAACGAGCAATAGAACACAAAGTAGTTTTGATAGATATTGATTCGCTGGAAAAATTAATTAGATCCCATTCTCAAATTCCATTGCAAGCTAATGCATATAAAAATATATTTTCACAAGCAGGCAAAGTTGATATTAGTTGTTTAGAAGTCGAAAGGAGAGAAATTAAAAGATCCGGGAAACTACTACTATCTGTTATGGAGTGTCTTGTTGCGGAAAGTAATGATCCTGTGACCGAAGGTTTGTTACAAGAAAAAGACATATATAGAACTTTAAGAAATGATAATAGATTTGATACACCGCCTTCATTAGAAGAAATTGCTGAAATGTTGCAGTTTTTATCTTCACCATTAATAGGATGTGTTGACCGATCTAAGGAAGGTTATTATGCGTTAGGTACAGTATATGATGCTATGAATAAATTTAATTTCTATGCTAAGTCATGTTCAGTTTAATAAATATTATCAAAAGGAAAATATACTTAAACTATTTATGGTGATACCATAAATAAAGGGAAAAGTTATAAGTACAATCGTATTTTATTTTATGGAAACGGGTAATGGCTGTTTGAAAAATCATCGTTATCCGTTTCAAATTAATAGAGTGTCTATTATAGTATAAGTCTTGGATGTGTTGACTTCTGTAAAATCAAGATCGAATTATTTTTTAACGACTCTTGAATGTCTTTTTATTTGCTCAATCGAAATTTTGGTTAATTAGAAATTGAAATATGACTTCGAGTAGTCAAATTGTATGATTTAATGTTCTATTATCATCAAAAGTCTATAACTCAAAGAAATAGCACCAGTTCTAAGTCGTAACAGCAGATGGATAAACATGCTCGAAAATATATCGCAGACCCTATTAAAAAAGTGTGCACTTCCCTTCAAAACACAGCGTCTGTTCTGGGATCAAGATCTTTCTTTTTCCGTCCTCCAACTTTTAATACTGTATTATTTATGCTCATGAAGGAGTAGATAACGAGATTTGTTAACAATTTGTTGTGCTAAATGAGAAACCATAAAAAAGAGCCCAGAGAATTCCATCTCTGAACCCCACATCCCTCACTTCATATACCGATACTCCCGCAAACTCTCCAAAATCGCAACCTCCTGCAGCAATTCCTCACCCACATTCGTTTCCTTCACTTTCTTCCGCTCAAGCTCTTTGTCCACTAATCGCTTCACCGTTAAGACATCAGTTCCGGTGCTTAGGACTTCTGCCTTGGAGTTGAAGTGTTTATGGGCGACGAGCTGCATGCCGTAGGAGTTGTATAGCAGCGTGTAGCCGGCGATGCCTGTTGTGGATTGGTAGGCTTTGGAGAAGCCGCCGTCGATGACGATCATTTTCCCGTTTGCTTTGATTGGGTCTTCTCCTTCGATTTCCTTTACTGGTGTGTGGCCGTTGATGATATGGCCATGATCTGGATTGAGGCCGAATTCTGCCAGGATGTTTCGGCAGGTTGCCTCGTCTTCGCGTAAATAGTAATACGGATTTTTCTTCTCTTTATGCGTTTCCTTCTCTTTGATGAAATAGCGCTCAAATGTCGTCATGGCGCGTTTTCCGAAGAGGGAGGAGTACTCGCCTGTCCATAAATACCAGGCCATATCTGTCGCCAGGTCATCGGTTTTTTCCGGGTGGGCAAACGCTTCCCGTAAGAATCGTTCAAATACATCGAGCAGCTCACGGCCCGCATAGGCTTTATCCTCAATCATCATCGTTTCCATATTGCCGTTATCATCGACTGGAATACAGCCATGAATTAATAGGTTGCCGTTATATTTTAAATAAAGGCTGCCTTTTTTCATCATAAAATTCATATGGCGGCCCAGTTTTTCGGAATGCTGGACAGAGAATAGCAGCTTGTCTATGACTTCTGCTTCTTCTTCTAATAGCTGATCTGGCTGTTCCGGATTAATCGTCGCAAAGCAGGTGTTTTCCAGCTGATATGTTTTTCCGTGCAGCGTGATTTCATTTTTGTCGTAATCTATTTTCTCTAATAACAGCCGCTCTTCCATATTAAAGTTCGGCCGTCTCTTGATAATCGGGCTCTCAAGCTTGAATTGGATCATGGCGATCGCTTGATGGATTTTTGTGATCTGCTTGATCTCATCCTCTGGTCTATTCTCGTCTGCTTTTGGACGGAATGCTGGATTATCGTCGTAATATTTTTCGGCTAGGTTCAGCAGCGGTCTCAGGTTGATGCCGTAGACGTCTTCAATAATATCCAGGTTGTCATAGCGGGCACAGATGCGGATTATATTGGCTAGGCACACTTTGGAACCGGAATAGGCACCGATCCAAAGGACATCGTGATTTCCCCACTGGATATCGACAGAATGATAGTTGATCAGTTCCTCCATAATCCTATCTGGCTGCGGGCCGCGGTCGTAAATATCGCCGACCACATGCAGATGGTCGACCACTAGTCGCTGAACGCTGTAAGCAAGGCCGGTGATCAGCTTATCAGCTTGGCCAAGTTCAATGATCTGATCTATGATTTCAGAGTAATATTGCTCCTTGTTGGCACCTTCTTCAGTTTTGTATAGCAGCTCCTCCGTAATATAAGCGAACTGGGCAGGCAGTGCTTTGCGCAGTTTGGAGCGGGTATACTTCGAGGAGCAATAAGAAACGAGCTTAATCATTCGGTTAATCGTTTCTTTATACCACTCGTTTAATGCTTCTTTCGCATCAAAGTCATGTTTGATTAACTTCAGTTTGTCTTCCGGATAATAGACCAATGCCGCTAATTCATCAATTTCTCTATCGTAAATGACACCGCTGAAAATGTCGCGTATTTTCTCTTTTACTCGTCCTGAACCATTACGCAGCACGTGCTGGAATGCCTGATATTCCCCGTGCAAATCACTGACAAAATGCTCAGTGCCCTTTGGCAGGTTCAGTATCGCTTTTAAATTAATGATTTCCGTTACCACTTTTTCTTCACAATCATATTTTTGTGCGAGTAGATCTAAGTACTTGCTTTCCAAAATCGTCCATCCCCTTTTTAGAATAAACCCCTATTTATGAGCATTTGCATGATAAGGTGAATTTAAAAGTATGACATTATGTTTTAAACATTGGACCTTTATATGATAGTAACGCATAACTGCTTTTAGAGACAATTAAAACGAGGAAAGAGGTGCTGGGATGAGCGAGGATATAGATAAAGCAGAAAACAGAAGAGAAAGCTAAGGCTGCAAGAATGTCGGGTAAGTCATTCAGAAAAAAGACCAAGAATAAATTGTTCTTGGTCTCTTTCACTTTCTGCAGGTTGAGCGTTATTTCACAACAAAAAACTATTAGCCTGCACCACAAACTGCGACTGCTTATAATTATAAGAAATCTTCGAGTAATCAAACGGCTGTCCATTCGTCAGATGAAAAATACTTTCTATATACAGCTTCGGCAGTCCAGCCTCCAACTCCAAATACTCCGCTTCCTCCTCAGTCAGCTGACCCACGTGAAGAAACAAATCAGAAAAACCAATCTTCAATCCCAGTCCTTCCCGGATGTAGTGGAAGATCGAGTGGGAGACGATTTCGTTGTTTAAATACGTCACGATAGATTTGTTGTAGTAGGATTCTTCGTAGCAAAGAGTTTGGCCGTTGATGTAGCGGACCCTTTTGACATAGTAGATGTCCTCGTCAATTCCGATGTTCAGGTTTTCTGCCGCTTCCGGTGTTGGCTTTCTCACGTCCAGTTCGATGACCTTTGAGGTGACGTTGAAATCCTCGAGGTCTTTTTTAAAGCCCTGATTCGACAGGAGGCTGAGGTAGCCTTTTCGTTTATGCTTTCTGACGAAGATGCCACTCCCTCTGAGCTGAAAGATCGCGCCTTTTTGCTCTAATAGATCCAGGGACTTTGTGATTGTACTTTTGCTGACTTCAAACTGGGCCATGAGGGTTTCTAGCACTGGCAGTTTGTCTCCCTGTTTGAGCTGGTGCTCTTCTATATATGTTTCAATTTCCGCTGCGATTTGCTGGTACTTTAACATACGCATTCCTCATTTATTCGTTTAGTTTCACTTGCCAAAATTATAGCATAAACCGCTTACAATGATAGTTAGTGTCAAAATATTTTGTTTGGGTATTGATAAATTATACCGGTACAATTATAATGAAAGCGCAACCAAAACTAAGGGGTGGGTGAAAATGTCGGGGAAAGTGAGAGATTATACGAGACTAGCGAAAGACATTTTGGAGGCCGTAGGCGGGGAAGAGAATGTGATTGGAGCTTCTCGCTGCGCTACCAGGCTTCGGTTGGTGCTGAAGCGGTCTAACCCCAAAGCGAAGGATATCGTGAAGTCGATGCCCGGCGTCATTACGGTAGTAGAGAACAGCGGCCAATTCCAGGTTGTCATTGGACAGCACGTAGGGGAAGTGTATGAGGAATTTTCAAAGCTGGTCAATATTGATCTGTCTGGCGAACAGGGTGAGAATAAAGGAACGATATTGAATGGGATCATTGCGACGATGTCAGCTGTGTTTGCGCCGTTTGTATACATTCTGGCCGCTGCCGGTATTTTGCAAGGTGCACTCATTATAATTAACTTATTGTTTAATGGCTTTGAGAAAACAGGAGTTTATCAGGTTTTCAGTTTCATATCTTGGGCGCCGTTTACGTTTTTGCCTATTTTTATCGCGATTACGGTATCAAAGCATTTTAAAACCAACACGTATATCGCTGTAGCGTGCTGTGCCGCGTTAGTCAGTCCGACATGGGCGGAGATGGCAGCTCAAATCGCAGATGGAAAGAGTATTTCTTTCTTAGGGATTGCCTTATCGGAAACGACATACACGTCTTCCGTGCTGCCGCCATTATTTTTAGTGTGGATTTTGTCTTATGTAGAACGCTTCTTGAATAAGAGAATGAACGAAGTGGTCAGACCGTTGTTTGTTCCGTTTTTATGCATGGTGATCATGGTGCCGTTAACGATACTTCTGATTGGCCCTGTGACAACATTAGGCGCAAATGGGATTGCAAACGGATACAACTTCTTGGCGGAAAACGTGCCGGCTTTGGCTGGAGCAATCATCGGCGCATTCTGGCAGGTCATCGTGATCTTCGGTGTACATTGGGGCATCACGCCGATGGTATTGGCAAACTTTGATTTATACGGTCGGGATTCATTCCAAGCATATCAAACGATTGCGGTCATTGCCCAGGTTGGGGCTGTACTCGGTGTCATCCTGAAAGCGAGAAACAAGGAAACGAGAAAAGTCAGCGTTTCAGCTGGGATCACGGGGCTATTTGGTATTACAGAGCCGGCGATCTACGGTGTGACCTTGAGATTTAAGAAGCCGTTTATCTTTGGCTGTATTTCCGGTGCGGTTGGGGCAGTCGTGGCAAGCTTTTTCAATCCGTATTATTTTGCCTATGCGGGACTTCCAGGGCCGCTGACAGTCGTCAATGGCATCAATGAACAATTCCCGACATCCATCTGGGGCATTTTAATCGGTGCTGCGATTGCGATCATTCTCCCTGTTGTGCTGATTCAGATCTTTGGCTACGGTGAGGATACAGCTGCACAGCCGGAAAAGGAAAATCTTCAAACGGCACAGGCGAATGAAGAATCAGTATATGCTCCGTTTAGTGGCAAGGTCATCCCTCTTTCTAAGGTGCCTGATGAGGTATTCAGTTCAGGTGCGATGGGACAAGGGTTGGCGATTGAGCCATCCGATAACAAGCTCTATGCCCCGTTTGACGGAACCGTCGTCATGGTGGCGCCTACGAAGCATGCGATCGGCCTGCGTTCAGCATCTGGTGTCGAATTGCTTGTGCACATCGGACTGGATACGGTGACATTAGACGGCACTCCTTTTGCCTTGAAGATGAAGGAGGGCGATACCGTCAAAAAAGGCGAAGTGCTTGCTGAATTTGATAAAGCTTTCATTGAAGAGAAAGGGTTAACAACGATTACCCCGGTCATCATCACGAATTCACATGCATATCAGGAAATTCTCATCGAGGATCTTGAAGAAAGTACGTTAGACCAAAAATTATTTACAGTCGTAAGCTGAGGAGGAATAACACATGGGAAACATGCCGAAGGATTTTTTATGGGGCGGCGCATTAGCTGCCCACCAATTTGAAGGCGGATGGAATCAAGGCGGTAAAGGGCCAAGTGTTGTCGATGTGATGACAGCGGGTGCACACGGCGTTCCGAGAAAAATCACGGATACCATTGAAGAAAACGAATTTTATCCGAACCATGAAGCCATTGATTTCTATCACAGATACAAGGAAGATATCGCTTTGTTTGCGGAAATGGGATTAAAATGCCTGCGGACGTCCATCGGCTGGAGCCGGATTTTTCCGAAAGGCGATGAGGCTGAACCAAACGAGGCGGGCTTGAAATTCTATGATGATGTGTTTGATGAATTGCTGAAGCATGGAATCGAGCCGGTCATTACCCTGTCTCACTTTGAAATGCCGCTGCATTTGGCAAGGGAATATGGCGGCTTCAGAAACCGGAAAGTCGTGGATTTCTTCGTCAATTTCGCAGAAGCTTGCTTCAACCGTTACAAAGATAAAGTGAAGTACTGGATGACATTTAACGAGATCAACAACCAAATGGATGTGAACAATCCGCTGTTCCTATGGACGAATTCAGGTGTTACGGTCGACGAAAACGAAAATGCCAAGGAAGTGATGTACCAAACGGCGCACCATGAATTAGTGGCGAGCGCATTAGCGGTGGCAAAAGGAAAAGACATCAATCCAGACTTTCAAATTGGGGCCATGGTGTCACACGTGCCGATTTATCCTTACTCCTCCAATCCTGAAGATGTGATGCTGGCTGAGGAAGAAATGAGACAGCGCTATTTCTTTCCTGATGTACAGGTTCGCGGTTACTATCCAAGCTACGCGTTGAAGGAATTTGAACGAGAAGGCTACAACATCACATTCGAAGACGGTGATGATGAGATTTTAAGAAAGGGTACCGTCGATTACTTAGGCTTCAGCTATTACATGTCAACAACCGTGAAAAGTGATGTGGAAAATGATAATACGGGCGATATCGTCAACGGCGGATTGCCGAATAGTGTCGAAAATCCGTATATCACCTCTAGTGACTGGGGATGGGCGATTGATCCAACTGGGCTGAGATATACGTTAAACCGGTTTTATGACCGGTACCAAATCCCGTTATTCATCGTGGAAAACGGCTTTGGCGCAGTGGATACGCTGGAGGAAGACGGCAAGATCCATGATCCAGAACGCATTCAATATTTGAGATCACATATTGAAGCATTGGAAAAAGCGGTCACTTACGACGGTGTTGATTTAATCGGCTACACGCCGTGGGGGATTATTGATATCGTCTCCTTTACAACAGGCGAAATGAAAAAACGCTACGGCATGATCTATGTTGATCGTGACAATGAAGGAAACGGATCCATGAAGCGGTATAAGAAAGATTCATTTGAGTGGTATAAAAACGTCATTCAAACGAATGGTGAGGAATTATAAGCAGCTGGCCCGAATCGAGCATTGAAGTGCTTGGTTCGGTTTTTGGTGCGCTGTGGTCTGACATCCAGTGATGGGAATAGATTACCAGTGCGGATTGCTATGTTATGATTTCACCTGTGAGATGCTTTTTTGTATAATTTAATATTAGAAAGGGAAGAGAGGGAGAGAGTTTGTGAGTAAAAAGGGATGAAAGCAGGTGTCTGGCTGGGTTATAAGAACATGATAGAGTTCCCTTAGCAAATCTCCTAATTAAAATTTGGATAGGAAGGGGCAACATCACATTGAAAAACATTTTAATAAGAGCTGGCATATCACCATTTGATACATTTGATGCAGCTCAAATGATTGTTCGCAACTCCATTGGCGGCAACGTAGGAAACTTAGTATATGCCTACAGTGTGTTTCGTACGCTGATGACTGAAGAAACGACGATTACTCCTGATTATTATCGGATTCATCCAGCAGACGCTGAACAAATTAATAAAACATATGATATGTATATTATTCCGCTGGCAGATGCATTCCGCGAGGATTTCGTGCCTTCTTTACGGAAATATACCCAATTAATTAAGAAACTAACCATTCCGGTTGTTGTGATTGGTGTTGGTTTACGGGCTCCGTTTGAACCAAAATTAAATGAAGGTTTTCCTTTTGATGAGGATGTAAAGGTGTTTGTGAGTGCCGTGCTGGAGAGATCAAATATGATCGGTGTCCGCGGTGAGATTACAGCGAAATACCTTTCCAGATTAGGATTCCGTGAAGGTATTGACCATACTGTAATTGGCTGTCCGTCTATGTATGCGTTTGGAAGAGAACTGAAGATAAGAGAAACCCATATCACACCAGAATCAATGGTGACGGTTAACTCATCAAGGCTGTCTCCTAAGCATGTGCTGGACTTCATTACGAGAAGCATGAAAGAGTTCCCGAATCATTACTTTATCCCGCAATGGCGAAAAGAGATGATTCTAACGTATGCTGGTGCGCCTGCGATAGCGAAGCCTGCCGATAATTACCCGGTCAGCATGGACGACCCAGCTTATCAGAATGATAGAGTCCGGTTCTTTTTAAATGTGCCGACATGGCTGGATTTCCTGAGACAAGCTGATTTGAGCTTTGGCGCAAGGCTGCATGGAAATATCGCAGCGACGATTGCCGGAACACCGAGCCTTTTGCTTCCGAAAGATGCGAGAATGCGGGAATTAGCTGAGTACCATCAGTTAACGCATGTCATGGCAAATGAGATAACGGAGCAAACAAAACTGTCAGAATTAATTGAAACACTTGATTTTCATCAGCCTGAAAAACGGCAAGCGCAAAACTTTGACCATTTCATCAGCTTCCTGAATCAAAATGAGTTGGATCATATTTATAAAGAGAAAGCGATTCCTGATACCGTTCCTTTTGACGAAAAGCTATCTAACACGAAGCTTCTTCCGCCTGTGACTACAGTTAGCGGCTGCAGTTCCACAGAAACAGCGAAACGCTGGGAAGCGCTTATGGCATTAGAAAATGCCAAAAAGGAAAAAACCATTAAAGATCTGAAAAACAAGGTCAAAAAGTATCAGGGCACTTTAAATAGGAAATCAGTGCGTATCGCTTTAAAAACAGCAAATATGCTGAGTGTGAAGTGACCATTCACTAACATTACAACTATATTACAATTGTATAAAACATGCAATATTTTTGGAATAAAAAAGAAAGCCGCAATGCTGCCAATCTGGCAATATTGCGGCTTTCTTGTATTAGTTACGGATAAGGTAATCAAACGCGCCAAGAGCGGCAGTTGCACCTGATCCCATCGAAATAATGATTTGGTTGTATGCACTGTCTGTACAGTCACCGGCAGCGAATAAGCCTGGGACACTTGTCGCGCCGTGTTTGTCGACGATGATTTCGCCGATGCGGTTGCGTTCAACCGTTCCGTCTAACCATTCTGTGTTTGGCACGAGACCGATTTGGACGAATACACCTTGGAGTTCAACGTGTTTTTCTTCGCCTGTTTCGCGGTCTACGTATGTGATGCCGTTTACGCTCTGATCGCCTGTGATTTCTTTCGTTTGTGCGTTTTTCACGACAGTGACGTTAGGTAGGCTGTAAAGCCGTTTTTGCAGCACTTCGTCTGCTTTCAGATCCGGCGCGAACTCAAGCACAGTAACGTGTTTAACGATGCCTGCGAGATCAATCGCTGCTTCGATTCCAGAGTTTCCGCCGCCGATAACCGCTACGTCTTTGCCTTCAAACAATGGCCCATCACAGTGCGGGCAGTATGCGACACCTTTGTTTTTGAACTCTTGTTCACCAGGTACGTTGACATTGCGCCAGCGGGCACCTGTTGAAAGGATCACTGTTTTACTTTTCAGGACAGCGCCGTTTTCGAGTTCAAGTTCGAACAGCTCTTTCTTCTCAAGGCGTTTTGCGCGCTGAAGGTTCATGATATCAATATCATATTCCTTCACGTGCTCTTCAAGACTTGCAGCAAGTTTCGGACCTTCAGTCGCTTTGACGCTGATGAAGTTTTCGATGCTCATTGTGTCGAGAACCTGTCCGCCGAAGCGTTCAGCGACAACACCAGTGCGGATGCCTTTACGCGCAGTGTAGATCGCTGCACTTGCACCAGCAGGCCCGCCTCCGACAACAAGAACGTCAAACGGCTCTTTCTCAGCAAACTCAGATGCATCTGCGCCGCTGCCCATTTTCGCAAGAATTTCCTCAAGCGTCATACGGCCGCTTCCGAAGGATTCGCCATTCAGGTAAACGGTCGGCACTGCCATGATGTTTTTGCTTTCAACTTCTGATTTGTATGCCGCACCGTCGATCATTGTGTGCGTAATGTTCGGGTTCAGCACGCTCATCATGTTTAAAGCTTGTACAACGTCAGGGCAGTTATGGCATGTCAGGCTGATATAAGATTCAAAGTGGTATTCACCGCTGATCTTCTTCACCTGATCAATGACTTTTTGGTCTATCTTAGGCGGTCTGCCGCTCACTTGGAGCAGCGCCAAAACTAATGATGTAAATTCGTGGCCTAGAGGGATACCGGCGAATGTAACGCCAGTGTCTTCTCCGACACGATTGACACTGAAGCTTGGCGTTCTGTTTAATTCAGCTTTTTCAACTGAAATTTTAGATGACATGGAAGCCAGCTCATCAACGAGAGCCAGCATGTCCTTTGAAGTGTTATCTTCGCCTGCGCTAACTTTGAGAACAATGTCATTCTCAATTAGCTGCATGTATTGATTTAATTGTGCTTTGATATTTGCATCAAGTCCCAATGGAATGCACTCCTTAGATTTTACCTACTAGATCAAGGCTAGGTGTAAGAGTTTCGCCGCCTTCTTCCCATTTAGCCGGGCAAACTTCACCTGGGTTTTGACGAACGTATTGTGCTGCTTTTACTTTGCTGATCAGGTTGCTTGCGTCACGGCCGATACCGCCTGCATTGATTTCTACAGTTTGGATGACGCCATCTGGATCGATGATGAATGTTCCGCGGTCAGCAAGACCAGTTTCTTCGTCAAGAACATCGAAGTTGCGAGAGATCGTTTGAGATGGGTCACCGATCATTGCGTAAGTGATTTTGCCGATTTTTTCAGAGCTGTCATGCCAGCCTTTGTGTACGAAGTGAGTATCTGTAGAGATAGAGTATACTTCAACACCTAATTCTTTAAGTGCAGCGTATTGGTTTTGAAGATCTTCAAGCTCAGTTGGGCATACGAAAGAGAAATCTGCTGGGTAGAAGCAGAATACGCTCCATTGGCCTTTCAGAGATTCGTTTGTTACATCGATGAATTCACCGTTTTTGAATGCTTTTGCTTCGAATGGAAGTACTTCTTTACCGATTAAAGACATAATGTATATTCCTCCTAAAATGTATTAGAAAGCATTTGTGCTTTCAATAATAATTCTAATTATATATGAATTATTAATTAATATATATTTTTTGTCAAGCCATAACCTACTTTTTTTCATCTTATTTAAGGTGTGATAGGTAGGTTTTAGGTATTTCTTTTATAACAGATGAGATTATTGATATGGATTGATTCTCAATTAGACAAGGTTTTCAGGGACTTTTGTAAATCAGAATGCAAGCCGTTTTAGGCATTTGAACATTTAATGACACCATGGGCAAGCGGCAAAGGACAATTACCAAAAGCAGAATAGAACGGAACAGCAAGCATGCTGTCACATGATGATCTTGGGGATTGTTTCTAGCTATTATTGTATCACTGTTTATGATATTTAAAACATAACTTGTCTCCTGTAATTTGAGATAGAAGAAATCATAGATGAAAAAAACACGGTTCAGTTGAAACTGACCGTGTTTTTTTATGACTGTTATTCAGACCAATTCGTGTGAAAAACGCCGTCCATATCTGTCCGTTCGTACGTATGGGCGCCGAAGTAATCGCGCTGCGCCTGCAAGAGGTTCGCATTGGAACGTCCCGTGCGGTAGCCGTCATAATAAGAGAGGGCTGTTGTTAAGCATGGGAACGAGATTCCAGTGCTGATACCCTCGCAAACGACTTTGCGCAGGCCTGTTTGATAGGCTTGGAGCTTATCTGAGAAATAAGGCGCGATCAGCAGGTTTGACAGGTTTGGCTGCTCGCTGAATGCTTCGCTGATCACGTTTAGGAAATCAGCGCGGATGATGCAGCCGCCTCGGAAAATCAACGCGATGTCTTTGAGCGGCAGGTTCCATCCGTAAAGCTCAGATGACATTTTGTATTGGGCAAAGCCTTGTGCGTAGGCGCATACTTTCCCCATGTAAAGAGCCTGTCTGACGTATTCAATCCAAGTGTCTTTATCAAAGTGTTTTTCTTCGCCTTCCGGGCCTGCTAACACGTCTTGAGCTGCCATCCGTTCTTCTTTTAAGGATGACAAGTAGCGGGCGAACAAGGACTCTGTGATGATTGTGGACGGGATGCCGTTATCAATTGCCTGCATGCTCGTCCATTTTCCGGTGCCTTTTTGGCCGGTTTTATCAAGGATGACATCGATCAAAGGCTGTCCTGTTTGTTCGTCTTTTTTGCGTAAAATCTCAGCTGTAATCTCTATTAAATAGCTTTTCAGCTCACCTTGATTCCATGTTTCAAAAATAGATGCAATTTCATCGAGCGGCAGACGCAGCGTTTCTCTCAGAAACGTATACGCTTCTGCAATCAGCTGCATGTCGGCATACTCAATGCCGTTGTGCACCATTTTTGTAAAGTGCCCTGCCCCTTTTGGTCCGATATAGACACAGCACGGGTCATCTCCGACTTGAGCTGCGATTTTCGTCAGGATAGGAGCGGCTTTCTCATAGACTTCGCGATCTCCGCCCGGCATGATGGAAGGCCCTGTTAATGCGCCGACTTCGCCGCCGGAAATGCCGACTCCCAGGTAGCCGATGCCCTTTTCCTTCAGCTCGTCATATCTTCTTTCTGTGTCTTCATAGTGGGAGTTGCCCCCGTCCATGATGACGTCGCCTTCTTCAAGCAAAGGCATTAATGATTGGATGACGGAATCTACGGGTTTACCCGCTGTGACCATCAGAAAGATTTTTCTTGGTTTCTCTAACGATTGAACAAAATCCTGAAGCTCGTAGTACGGGCTGAGAGATTGTCCATCCAGCTTTTGGACAAGCTGGTCCGTTAAATCTCTGGTGTAATTATAGACTGCGACGTTTTCACCTTTGTTTGCCATGTTTAAGGCGATATTGCTTCCCATTACGCCTAAGCCTATGACACCAATCGTATTGAACATGTGTTACAGCTCCTTCATCAATTTCATACAACTAAACTTAACAATAATATGAATCCCAGTCCAGCAACGGAGATAATTGTTTCCAGCAAGGTCCATGTGGCAAATGTTTCTTTCATGCTTAATCCGAAGTATTCCTTGAACATCCAGAAGCCGGCGTCATTGACGTGCGAAGCGATGACGCTTCCGGCGCCTGTTGCGAGTACGACTAATGCCAGGTTGACATCAGAATGTCCCAGCAATGGAATGACCAGCCCTGTTGTGCTTAGCGCGGCAACAGTGGCTGACCCTAGAGAAATACGCAGGATCGCCGCGATGAGCCATGCCAGGATGATTGGCGATAATGCCGTTCCTTTGAATAAGTCTGCCACATAATCGCCGACACCGCCGTTGATCAGCACTTGTTTGAAGGCGCCGCCTCCCCCGATGATCAGAAGCATCATGCCGATTTGTGAAATGGCTGTTGAACAAGAGTCCATCACGGTTTTGACTGGAATGTTGCGTTTGATGCCCATTGTATAGACTGCGACTAATAACGAAATAATCATAGCAGTCGATGCGTTTCCAATCAATCGGATAAGAGCTAAAACTCCGTTATCCGCAAATCCGATTGTTTCTTGAAGCAGGTCGATAATGGTCGCGACCGACATGATGATAATCGGAAGCATTGCAGTGAAGACGCTGATTCCGAAGCCGGGTGTTTCCTCAAGCTTGAACGTTTTTTGCGTGCCGAGTGATGCAATATTGCCGTTTTTCGAAAATGATGCAGGAACGATTTTTTTCGCGAGCTTTGTAAACAAAGGCCCTGCGATGAGCACTGTCGGAACAGCGACGATAAAGCCGTACAGCAGCACTTCCCCAATGTTGGCGCCGTACTCACCGGCAATCGCGGTAGGCCCCGGATGTGGAGGCAGGAAACCGTGCGTGACGGATAGCGCTGCGACCATCGGAATTCCGAGATATAAAATAGAAATCTTCAATTCTCTTGAAATCGCAAATACAATCGGAATTAATAGAACCAATCCTACTTCAAAAAATAACGCAATACCGATAATGAATGAGGCAATGACAACAGCCCATTGAATGTTTTTTTCGCCGAATTTGTTGACGAGTGTCATCGCAATGCGCTGTGCGCCTCCTGAGTCGGCGATCAGCTTGCCCAGCATCGCACCGAGTCCGAAGATGAGTGCGATGTGGCCAAGAGTTCCCCCTATTCCTTCTTCAATGGAGCTGACAACTTTATCGAACGGCATCCCGAGTGCCAATGCCACGCCGAACGATACGACCAGTAAAGAAATAAATGTGTTTAATTTTAAGCCCATAATCAATAGCAGTAATGCTAAGATCCCAAGTGCAACGATGATTAACGGCATGGTAATACCCTCCCCTTCATGTCATGTACTAGTTGTGTGTGATTAAGCCCCTCTGATAATTTGCAATTTGTGTATATTGATTTTCTAATGATCTTGATAGATTGATGAAAATCGGCATTAATGTTCTGTATTCTTTGGCTGAGTCTTCGATCGGCGTATGTCTGTATGTGCTGCCGACCATGTCGGATACGGCGTCGAATGAATTGATTTTTCCTGTTGCATACAGGCCTAAAATGCAGGCGCCGAGACATGAGCTTTCGTAGCTTTCCGGAACGACAACCTCTGATTCGAAGATATCCGACATCATTTGGCGCCAAACCTCCGACCTTGCAAATCCTCCTGTTGCCTGAATCCGGGTTACCGGGCTGTCCATGCATTCCGTTAACGCCAGGAATACCGTATACAGGTTGTAAATGACGCCCTCCAATGCCGCGCGTATCATATGCTCTTTCTTATGCGACATCGTCAGGCCGAAAAATGAGCCGCGCACATCCGGATTCCACAACGGAGCGCGTTCTCCGGCGAGGTACGGGTGGAACAGCAGACCCTCAGAACCTGGTCTGACGCGTTCGGCAATCTTCGTCAGCACATCATATGGATCAATGCCCAATCGTGTCGCTGTCTCGATTTCGGAAGAGGCAAACTCGTCTCTGATCCAGCGAAGGACGATGCCCCCATTGTTCACGGGCCCGCCGATGACCCAATGCTTGTCCGTTAAGGCGTAGCAGAAAATCCGTCCCTTTTCATCGGTTTGCGGCTGGTCAATAATCGTGCGGATGGCACCGCTTGTCCCGATGGTAACGGCGATTTCGCCCTTTTTAATGGCGTTGACGCCGAGATTGGACAGCACGCCGTCGCTGGCGCCGATGACAAAAGGTGTTTCCGGATTGATGCCCATCTGGATCGCTAACTCCGGGCTGCAGTGCTGAAAGATTTGAGTCGTCGGCACAAGTTTTGATAAGTGATCAGGCGTGATGCCTGCGATGCGCAGTGCTTCTTCGTCCCAATCCAAGCTTTTCAGATTCATCATGCCTGTCGCTGAGGCCAAGGAGTAATCGATGACATACTCATTGAACAGCTGTTTAAAAATGTACTCTTTGATGCCGATATATTTTTTGGCTTTGGAAGCGATTTCTTTTCGTTCGTTTGTGATCCAGGCAATTTTGCTTAACGGTGACATCGGATGGATCGGTGTCCCTGTCCGTTTGTACACCTCATGCCCGTTCAATTCCTCTTTAATCTTATGCGCCCAGCCTTCGCTCCGGTTGTCGGCCCACGTGATGCATGGCGTCAGCGGCTGATCATGTTCATCGATTGCGATGACGCTGTGCATGGCGCTGCTGAATGAAATGAATGAGATCTGTTTGTCTGGATGCTGTTTTGTAATTCTCGCTGTTGTGTGGATGACCGCCTGAAAAATCTCTTCCGGGTTCTGTTCAGCCGTAGAGATGTCCGGTGTATAGAGCGGGTAGCCGATGCTTTCTTTCTGTACCACGTCTCCGTTTTCACTGAACAATACAGCTTTTGTGCTTGTCGTGCCGATATCGATTCCTAACATATAACTAGTCATTGTTGTATTCAGCTCCTTTTGCCAGCATTTGTTGTGAGAGCCACAGGTCTTCTACCTTTTCTTGCACATCATCAAAGTTTTGGTGAAGAGACTGGATCATCAGCGCTCTGTCCTTTGCTTTAATGGCCTGAATATAAAGCTCATGGTTATTTAAAATCCTTGTGAAATCTTCATATTTTTCCTTTAACCGTACCCGCATGGACAACAGAATAAAGCTTTCCATGACGGGTTTTAGATTGTGCCAGATCATCTGAATGTATGAATGATCAATGGCGCGGACAATCGTTTCATGGAACAGCACGTCTTGAAATGAAAATTCGTCAGCATCCTCGTATTTGATGGAGACTTTCATCATTTCAAGTATTTTGCTGAGATCTTTAACTAAAGGCTCAATGTCTATTTTGACAAGCCGTTCAAAGACAAATGTTTCTAATAGTAATCGCACATCATAAATTTCCGCGACTTCCTTTTCAGTTAACCCAATCACAACCGCTCCCATTCGTTCTAAGCGGATGATTTTTTCGGATGCGAGTATTTTTAACGCTTCGCGAACCGGCGAGCGGCTTACTGAAAACTCAGCGGCGATCGTATTTTCTGATAAAATGGTACCGCTTTCAATCATGCCTGAAATGATCCGCATTCTCAGCTCGCATGCGACACGAACACCAGTTGACGCTTTTGAGAGCCATTTTGCAGGATACAACAGGTCCTTGGAGTCTAGCATACACTCACCTTCCTCACTAAAGGAGTATACTTGTATACAAGTATGATAACGTGAATATTTCATTTATGCAAACACTTTCATTTCTAATTTTTAATAAAATTTTTCCCAGATAGAATGGTATTTATTTCTAAACGAGATATGGTACATTGGAGATAGATAGCGTAATTGAATCATGTTTTGAAAGAGGCGATTTAGATGAAAATCATCATTGCACCTGATTCTTTTAAGGAAAGTTTATCAGCTCTGGAGGCCGCTGACGCGATAGAAAGAGGTTTCAAATCGGTTTTTCCTGGTGCCGATTATAGAAAACTGCCGATGGCGGATGGCGGTGAGGGCACCGTTCAGTCTCTGGTTGATGCTACAAACGGATGGATCAAAGAGCAGGTTGTCACGGGGCCGCTGGGGGAACCTGTGAAAGCGTTTTTTGGCATGATGGGGGATGAAAAAACGGCTGTGATTGAAATGTCTGCTGCATCAGGGCTGCATCTGGTGTCCGTTGAAAAGCGCAATCCGCTTGTCACTACAACGAAAGGGACGGGAGAATTAATCTCAGCGGCTCTTGATGCGGGAGCGGAGCGTTTGATCATTGGGATCGGCGGAAGCGCCACGAATGACGGAGGAGCCGGGATGATTCAAGCATTGGGCGGAAGGCTTCTTGATGACTCAGGCCGTGAGATCGGCCCCGGGAGCGGCGAGTTATCTCAGCTCGCATCAATAGATGTAAGCGGGCTTGATCCCAGATTGCATAATGTCAAAATCGAAGTCGCCTGCGACGTTGACAATCCGTTAACAGGGCCAAGAGGAGCTTCAGCTGTTTTCGGGCCGCAAAAAGGCGCGACAGACGACATGGTGCGTGTACTGGATCAGCACCTGACCCATTTTGCGGATGTGGCAGAAAAAGCGCTCGGAACAACCTACAGAGAAACAGAGGGCGCCGGCGCAGCAGGCGGTCTTGGGTGGAGCCTGCTGGCTTTTCTTCATGCTGATCTGAAAAGAGGCATTGATATTGTCCTTGAAGCGGTTGATTTTGAAAATGAAGTTCAGGATGCAGATCTTGTGATTACCGGCGAGGGGCGGATTGACAGCCAAACCATCTATGGAAAAACGCCGATTGGTGTGGCCAAAGCGGCTAAATCATATGATGTGCCCGTCATTGGCATTGCGGGTTCAGTGTCACGAGACAGTGATGCCGCCTATCAACACGGAATCGACGCGTTTTTCAGCATCGTTCCCGGAGCCGTGCCTCTTGAAGACGCGTTTGAACATGCCGCAGAATATATGGAAAGAACGGCTCGAGACATTGCAGCATCCATCAAATTGGCGAAAACGATATTTCTGATATAGCCGGCGCACACGCCAATGCATATCCATCCTCCTTTTTGGGTAGAGACAGTTAACCACACAATGAGATATTCATCCCAGAAGGAGGACGAAGACATGACTGTACAAGAAATCAAAGGCAAAAAACTCGTAAAAGGCATTGCGCCAAACGTTGAACCAGAAGCCCTGCTAAATGATAAACGAAAAGTATTTTTGTTTGGTTCTCCGAGTTACACAAACATTGGAGACCAAGCGATTGCGTATGCGGAAGAGAAATTTATAAAAAACCGTTTTCCGTATTATGAATACATTGAGATTATGGATTATGCGACGGATGAGGGCATTGAACTGGTGAAGGAGATCATCCGTGAAGACGATATTGTCTGCTTTACCGGCGGAGGGAATTTAGGAAACCTTTATCTCGATATTGAGGAAGACAGAAGAAAGGTCTTTTCGGCGTTTAAGGACTACAAATCGATTTCTCTGCCGCAATCTGTGTATTTTGAAGATACAGAGGAAGGAAATAAAGAAAAGAAAAAAACACAGGACGCGTACCATCAAAATCCTAACTTAACGATTGCAGCGCGTGAGACGCAGACGTTGGATGTTGTAAAAGAGACATTCGATTCCAATGTGATCTTTACACCGGATATGGTGCTCTCCTTGGATATTGTGCCGAAAGAGCTCGAGCGGGACGGCGTTCTCTTTATTTTAAGAGCGGATAAGGAGAAAGTGACAGACGAAGACTTTATTTCACAGATGATGAAATGGGCAGAAAAAACAACCTATGCGGAGCGTACCGATACGGTGCTGGATACGGTCGACACCATTGATTACGCCGATCGTGAAAAGCATTTTATGGAGATGCTGGACCGCATCGGTTCCAGTAAATTGGTGATTACCGACCGCCTTCACGCGATGATTTTCTCGATTATCACCAAAACACCTTGCCTCGTCTTTGGAAACAGCTACGGCAAAGCCAAACATTCGTACCGGGATTGGCTTGAAAGCTTAAACTTCATTGAATATACGGATAAGAATGATGTTGAGGAACTGGAGCGCATGATCGCCCGCCTGCTTCAAGTAGAGCCGAATGAAGTTGATTTGTCTAAGGATTTTCAGCCGTTGGTTGATTTTTTTGCATCGTGAAGATAAAGAAAGACTGCCCTCCTGTAGGCAGTCTTTCTTTGTTAAATATGAAACAGCCAGACGACGAGCGGGCCGAAAAATGAGCCAAGCACCGCACAAAGCGTCATGGAGACGGAACTCATGGATACGGCCAGTTCCCCGTATTCGAATGCTTTTGAGGTGCCCAGTGCATGGGAGGCGCTGCCTAATGCAATGCCTTGGCCAAGTGAGCTGCGTATGCGGAGCCATTTTAAGACCATCGGCCCGAGGATGACGCCTGAAAAGCCCGCAATCATCACAAAGACGACTGTCATGGAAGGAACACCGCCAAGACCGGCGGCGATCTGAATAGCGACAGGGGTTGTGATCGACTTTGGCAGAATGGATAATAAGAGATCATGATGAATCCCGAATGCTTCTGCGAAGATCAGCCCGCTGATCATTCCCATGCATAATCCGACCAGCACGCCACCTATAATGGGAACACAATGTTTTACAATGATATGCCATTGTTTATAAAGCGGATAGGCCAGTGCCACAACAGCCGGCCCAAGCAAAGAATTGATCCATTTTCCCCCGATCATATAGCCTTCATACGAAACATGGAACAACACCAAAACCGCGACAATCAATATTGTCGTTGTCAGAACAGGGATAAGAAATGGTAACGGGAATCGCTTATAGAGTTTGACCATCGCTAAATAAGCGGCAACTGTTAAAAGAATTATAATGATTGCGATACATGCTTGCTGCATTTCTCTTTCTCCTCACGCTTTTTTGCTTTTTTCTCTAATAGCTGGCTGACGAATCCAGCCGCAATGATCGTGACGATGGTGCTCAGAACGACTGTAATCAGCAGCATCAAACCATTTAATGAAATGAGAGACGGGTATTTCATCACTCCTGTCATTGCCGGGATGAACAACAATGGAAGAAAGGACAATAAAAAACCTGCTCCGTCTTCAATAATGGAGACCGGAACAATACGGAGACCTAAACAGATCAGCAGCAATACCAATCCGACTATGCTTCCTGATACTAGTAAATGAAACAGATGCTGAATGGCTTCCCCAATCATAAAAAATACATATAAAATCAACACTTGCAAAATAATTCGTATGACTTTCACATCGAGTGCTGCCCTCCAATTAGAACAGCCTCCTCCTTTCTGGTGACTTGCTTTGACGATTGTTCTGAGGAATCACTTTACTTTCTTTTTGTATGATTGTACTATACAAGTATAAAAATGATTTAGTTATATAACTTGTATTAATGCAGTTAATATACATTTGTATTATACAAGTATATGCAGTGTTGTCAATGTCGGAGATTGGAATGGGGAGCGAGAGCGATTGCAAAAACAAAATCCAGTTGAATTAATTGAATATGAGCTGACGACTTTTATCAGGAGAGCTGTTTATCTGGATCAATCAGAGAAAAGAACAGGGAATTTGGAGAGATCATCCTACTTATTGTTAAGACAATTGGATGAATTTGGGCCTGCCCGCGTAAAGGAGCTGGCCGATTCGTTTAAATTAGATATCTCTACTCTTTCAAGACAAGCAGCTGCATTAGAGGCGAAGGAGCTCATCTATCGTTTCTCAGACCCTTCCGATGGCAGAGTCAGTCTGTTTACTATTACAAAGCTTGGCAAACAAGCATTAAAAGCCGATAAGCAAAAGCGCCTTGAACGTTATGAACAGATGCTGAAAGAGTGGTCAACAAATGAAAAAGAAATGTTTGGCGAACTTCTGCAGCGTATGAACAAGGCCTTTATCGATTAATAGCCAAAAAACCCATGTGTTCGCATGGGTTTTTTTATGCCATTCAGGTTTATCTGCTTCGTTTGACGGCAGCCCATGCACAAGCAAGCCCGGCAAGAACAGCCGCCGATACAATCGGGCGCTTCGTAGCTTTCATGTAATAGCTTCTTGGCCGTATCCATCCTTTATTTGTGCCTCTGTCATGCAGGCCGTAGCCCGCTTCATAAAGCGCACTTTTTTCTCGGGGGTTCGACGGTCTTTCGGCATGCTGGCTGCAGTACATGATTTTTTCCATCAGTCTGTCGGTCAGCCGGGGGAAAAGAGCACCCAGCATGGCGATGGCTTTTGCCTGTGATCCGATGTACATGTCGCGCTTCGGGTGTTCGGCGGCAAACAGGATGGCTTCGGCGGCCGCTTCCGGCGGGTAGATCATAGAGCGGTAATGAGCCGGCTGTTTGTCGAGGTAGCTGCGCGCGTGTTCGTTGTAAGGCGTGTCAATTCTGCCCGGATGGATGAGCGTAACCGAGACGGGTGCCTGTTCTTTTTCGAGCTCCATTCGGATGCTTTCCGTCCATCCGTGAAGCGCAAATTTGGCTGACGTATATGCGGATTGAATGACCGTTCCCCTGTCGCCGAACAGGCTTCCTACATTGATGAGGGCACCCGGCACGCCTCTGCTGGTGTAGTGTTTGACGGCTGCTCTTGTTCCGTAGACAGGTCCCCAGAAGTTTGTGTCGAACATTCGCTTCATGTCGTCGACGGTGACGTCCATGGCGTGTCCGAAAATCGAGACGGCGGCATTGTTGACCCATGTGTCAAAGCGGCCGAATGTGCTGATCGCGGTTTCTGCGATGCGGTTGACGTCTTCTTCTTTTCCGGTATCCGCTTTCACCCATATGGCGTCGTGCCCTTTTTCCTTAAGCTCATCAGCGAGCTCCTTCAGCGCGTCTTCATTTCGTGCTGCTGCCACGACCTTTGCCCCTTTTTCAGCTGCCATTCTCGCAGTGACAAGACCGATTCCGCTTGAAGCGCCGGTAATGACAATCACTTGATCCTTAAGTTGTTTCAGTTTGAGCTTCGTTTTCATGCCGGGGTTCTGTTGTTCAAGCTGTTCTGTATTTGTGACTGCATCATCGTTTGCCATTAAGAATCCCTCCTGAACGCGTTTTTGTACCTTTACCCCATCCAGGAGGTTCTTAGCCCTTTTGACAATCACAGGGTTCTTTTTTATATTATATAAGTCGCTCTACCATACCTAGGAGGGAATGTTTTAATGACTAGCAGAGGAGATTCACGTGAAAAAATCCTTCACACGGCGTCACGTCTGTTCCAGCTGCAAGGATATCACGCGACAGGTTTGAACCAGATTGTGAAAGAAAGCGGTGCTCCTAAGGGATCGCTTTATCACTTTTTTCCGAATGGCAAAGAAGAATTAGCAATTGAAGCGGTTACATATACAGGAAAATTGATTGAACATCTGATACAGCAAAGCATGGATGAATCCTCTGATCCAACAGAAGCGATTCAGCATTTTATCAAAAAAACAGCCAGCCAGTTTGACAATACAGAAAGCATTCAAGGCATTCCAGTCGGTTTGCTGGCGAGTGAGACAGCGTTAATCAGTGAACCGCTGCGGACGGTTTGCATGAAGGTGTTTAAAAGCTGGGAAGCGGTTTTTGCGAAAAAATTAATGGAAAACGGATTTGCAGAAGAAGAAGCAAATCAGCTTGGAATGCTGATCAATTCGATGATTGAGGGCGGTATCATGCTTTCGTTAACGAATAAAGACAAAACGCCCCTTCTTCTCATTGCCGAGCAAATTCCAGTGCTGGTGAGAAAAAAAGGGTAGCATTTTGTTATCCTTTCTCCTACAATTATATAGAACGGTCTAGTCAGATAAACTATATTATATAGACTGGTCTAAATTGGAGGAAACGATATATGAAAACATTATGTGAAAACTCATTACCTAAAGAAAAAATGCCTTATTTGCTCCGCAGCGGAGAAGGTGAGCGCTATTTGTTCGGCAGACAGGTCGCCACGGTAATGGCGAATGCGAAGAGCACAGGCGATCTGTTTGAGATCGTGCTGCTTTCCGGGGGAAAAGGAGATGCCTTTCCGCTTCACGTCCACAAGGACACACATGAAGGGATTCTCGTTTTGGACGGTAAGCTTGAGCTGACACTTGATGGAGAACATTATTTATTAGTATCAGGCGATTATGCGAACATTCCGGCCGGAACACCGCACAGCTACCGGATGCAGAGCCACAGAACACGATTGGTGTCGTATACGATGAAGGGAAATGTGGCGCATATGTATTCCGTTATTGGGAATCCATATGATCACGCTGAACATCCGCCGCACGCAATCGAAGAAGTGTCAAACGAGCGATTTGCACAAGCGGCCGCTGTGGCGGACATTGCCTTTCTGGATGATGAAAATCCAGCAGATGCGGCAACATTAGCGGAACTTACAGAGCTTCCGGATAGAGCCGTTCCATACGTGCTTGAGTCTGGGGAAGGCGACCGTCTGTTGACGGGGGATCAGCTTCACCGCATTGTGGCTGCACAAAAAAATACAGACGGCCAATTTATCGTCGTATCATCGGAAGGCCCTAAAGGTGATCGGATCGTTGATCACTATCATGAACACCATACAGAAACATTTTATTGCCTTGAAGGGCAGATGACGATGTGGGCAGATGGCCAGGAAATTCAGCTGAACCCGGGAGATTTTCTGCATGTCCCTGCGCACACTGTTCACTCCTATCGTCTGGATTCTCATTATACAAAGATGGTGGGCGTACTGGTTCCAGGCTTATTTGAACCGTTTTTCCGGACGTTAGGTGAGCCGTATGAAGGCCACATCTACCCAAGTGAGCCTCAGGCTCTGCGCTTTGATCGCGTCCTGCAGAATATCGAAGCATTAGATTTAAAGGTAATGAAACCATAAAAATGACAAGATTGTAAGGTTCCCATGCATGCCCGACACCTAAATCGATGTTTGCTCGCTCCTTTTTTTCATACCCTTAAGGTACAGAAAAAAGGAGCGTGATGGATGTGGCTTCATTACAGCCGACTTTGGCAAATGAGCGGATCGGCGTGCTTGATGTGCTAAGAGGAATGGCGATTTTCGGCATCTTATTTGTCAATCTGGCACATTTCAGTTATCCGGATATGTACTTGTCTATGCTTGGAAAAGAGAACTTTTTTACAGAAAAGTGGTCTGAAGCAGACTTTGCAGCAGCAGACATACTGACATTCTTCATCCAAACAAAATGTATTTTGTTATTTTCCTTTTTATTTGGATTTGGCATGGTTGTCATGATGGAGAGAGCCGTAAGCAAAGGGAAGCGGTTTGTTCCGCTATATGCGAGAAGGTTAGCGGCGCTTCTCTTGTTTGGAACGGTTCATGCCTTTTTGATTTGGGACGGGGATATTTTAACGGAATACGCCCTGCTCGGCTTTGTCCTGCTCTTATTCCGAAAAGCAAAGCCGAAAACACTGCTGATATGGGCAGTCTCTTTGTATCTTTTGTTTTCCATTCCGTTTATTTTGACAAGCTTTTATCAATCAAACGGACAGGAATGGGTCCAAGCGGTAACTCAGCAAGCAAAGCAAGCACTTCATGTTTACGGAAGCGGCAGCTTGAAGGACATTGCGGAACAGCGGATCCACGATCGTCTTGTTTACATGTCTTCGAATGGCATGCTTACGTATAACCCGCTCAACTTCTTCTTTGCATCGATTCCTTATTTCAGCATGTTTTTGCTGGGAGCTGCGGCGGCGAAATCACGGTACTTGCACGATCCGGGAAAGTATCGCAAAGGATTGAAACGAGTGTGGATGGCCGGGCTTATCATCGGCATCTGCGCCCAGGTGCTGTACACTGTAACAGATAAGGAAATATTCTTGCTGATTGGCGCGCCTTTCTTGATGTTTTTCTATGTCACAACGGTTGTCTATCTTTATCATAAAACAAGTGTGAGAACAGTGCTCCAATCCTTCTCCGCTGTTGGACGGATGGCATTTACCAATTATCTGATGCAGTCTATCGTGTGTACGTGGATTTTCTATCATTACGGCTTGGGGTTGTATGGGAAAGTGTACCCTGCTGCTGGTGTGCTCATCACGATTGCGGTTTGTGCATTCAAATGGTCTTCAGCCACCTTTGGCTTCGTGTCTTTCGGATGGGGCCGTTTGAGTGGCTGTGGAGAAGCGCTACGTATATGGCGTGGCAGCCTATTGTAAAGAAAACAAAAGTCTAGATGCCCATTGGCGTCTAGACTTTTTTCTATTATTTATACACGACACGTGTTTTGCAAATGATGTCATGCAGGCCTTTTTTCTCTCCAAAGGCGATCATGATAAAACCGATATAAAAGATGATTCCTGATAAGATATATGCAAAGTAACGGCCAATTCCTTGTCCGACAGAAACCCGTTCGCCTTGTTCATTGACCACTTTCAGGCCAAGAATTTTTTTGCCGAGTGTGCCCTGCATTTTAGAAGATGTGAGCAGACCGTAATATAATACACTGATGACGATCGTGATCAGCATGGTAGGCAAAAATGCAAGCGTCATGTATTTCACTAAATACTCTTCTTCCGTCATGTAAGGGTCTGCTGCCACAGATCCAGCTACAAAAACACCATTGATAATAAATAGAATAATATAACTAGGAACAGATACAATAATGCCATCGATAAAATAAGCTAAAAAACGAATCCAAAATCCTGCCGGTTTTTCCATGTATTTTTCTCTCTCCTTTGAATTAATCTGGAATAGTATACTTTGAAAAAAAAGCACATGCAATATGATATGGTGATAAAATCCTGATATGCCTGAAAAATGAGTCTTTTATCCTTCTGTTTTTACTATATAAATCTACTAGTAGGTGATAAAAAATGTCTTATACATTAAAAGAAATGATGGAACATTGCCAAATGACCGAAGATGCCATCCGTTATTATGAGAAGATCGGACTGCTTCCGCCAGTCAAACGAAAGGCAAATGGGCATCGAGCGTTCAGTGAGGACGATAAAAAACGGCTCCTCTTTATCAGATGTCTGAAGAAAACGGGTATGTCTTTGGAGGAAATGAAGCCCTTCCTCAGCCTGCAAGAGCAGACTGACAGGTTAGATGATCATCAGCGCGCGCTGCTGAAAAACTATCAGGATAAGTTGAAACAGAAACAGAAAGAACTGCAAACAATTTGGGAGCTGATTGAAGAAAAGCTGGAGAGCGGAGAAGGATTTGGGCCGTCGCAGCAAAAAAATAGGTATTGACCTGGTGTTTACACCAGGTTTTAGCATAAAACACAACCCTGGCAGCAGGGAATCACGCGAATAGGGAAGTGTTTTATACATGAAAAACGTAAATATTGGAAAGACCGGGCTGAACGCCTTCAACATTGGTTTAGGTGCAGGTGTTGTCGGTAATGCGATGATGTATCCCAATGTGACGGAAGAGATGGGAAAAGATCTGATTCATGCTGCATTCGATGAAGGCATTGATTTTATTGATACAGCATATTTATACGGCTTGGGCAGGTCTGAGGAGATGATTGGAGAGGCCGTTAAGCAGCGCGGCAATCGGGAAAAGATCGTGATTTCAACAAAGGTTTCCCCTTCTCCCGAGTTTGTGAATGGAGCTGTGAAGACAGACATTCGACCGTCAGCGCTGCGCAAGGCTGCTGATGAAGCGCTTATTCGATTGCAAACCGATTATATTGATATCCTTTTTTTGCATTTTCCTGACAGCCGAACACCATTAGGGGAAGCGGCGGACGCGCTGGCTCAGTTAAAAAAGGAAGGCAAAATTAGAGCTGTTGGCGCATCTAATCTGGACTTTCATCAGCTGCAGGAGTTTAATACTGATGGCCATTTGGACGTGTTTCAAACTGAGTACTCTTTACTTGTACGGCATGCTGAGGAGGACATTCTGCCATACTGCAGAGAAAAAAGCATCTCTGTTATCCCGTTTTATCCTCTCGCTTCCGGATTGCTTGCCGGGCGGTACAAACACGATGATGTTTTCACTGATGTATCAAGATCGAATCACCCGCTTTTTCAGCGTCAGGCATTTCTGGAGAACCTTGAGAAAGTGGAGAAATTAAAGCAGTTTGCTGGACAAAAACAAGCGGAACCGGCGCAAATTGCATTGGCTTGGCTGTTACACCAGCCGGGGATTGATATGATTATTCCGGGAGCCACTCGGCCTGAGCAGCTGAGGGCTAATCTAAAAACAGCAGATATTCATTTATCAGAAGATGACCTGAAACAAATGGATCAGATGTTTGGCTCATAACATTTCGCAAAGATATACCCCAGATTGAAGAAAGGGTATATCTTTTAGTTATGATCGCTTTTTCCGCTGTTTTTGTTTTATGATATAAAGGATAAATTTTCTATTTTGAGAGGTGTCTGTTTATGTCTTCTAGAAAAAACAGAGTGGCGATCGTAACAATCATTTCCGCGTTCCTTTTTTGTGCCATGATTGCCGCTGCTTCACTTTCGCCGCTGGCCGGAACGGGAGGGGCGGCCAATCAATTTAACTCAGTCGGCATGTGGTCAGCTATCGGTATGATCCTAGTGTTGTATTTCATTCCTTTTCTCATTTACATGCTTGGAGTAGATGCGATGAGGTATGTAATGGCCGTGCTTTGCGGCTTTGGGCTGCTGATTCATTTGTCTTCGGCCGGTTTTATCTTGATGTTTAGTTTGTTCAGTGACCATCTTCTTTCTGAGGTGATCTTTGTGATCGGGGTTAGTCTCGCTGCGGCTGCTGTCAATGTCATTTGGTTTTTTGCCGCTTTTCGTTCTGCATCAAAAAAGCCCGTTACAAGAAGTATTACATAGTTTCCTAGACTTGTAATTTTACTGCTCATACAATTATAAAATGGATAATATGCTGTACTTATTGCGATCTCATTTATGGTCAAATCATTTCATATGAAAGCTTTGATTTGCTGAGGACGATTTATATCAGAATCTATCAGAAACTAGTGGATTTTGGGAAATAATTGAATGTGAGAAAGGCTGGCGAGAAGATCTCGGCAGCCTTTTTTGCTTTTCTATGTATAAATTTTGATATTATACGTTAGAGGCTGTACGGTTTCAATGAGATTTACTAGAGGAATTTTGTCTCGCAACAAAAATGTATTTGATCGCTAGTTATTTCTTTATTTTCCCTTTTAGTTGGTTTATAGAATGATAGAAAGGTTGGGTGAAAAGCGAAAGAGAACCCGCAAGATGATGCAGATTCTCTTCACTATGATTATTTAGAGGCTTGAATAAATACACCTTTCTCATGAGAAAACTCTTTAAATCCATATACCCCATGATAGGAGCCGATTCCGCTTGTGTTGACGCCGCCGAATGGCAGGTTGACGTCACTGAAGTGAACGACAACATCGTTGATGGCTGCGTTGCCTGATGTCGTATGCTGAAGGACGTTGTCGATCAGGTCTTGATTGTGGCTGAATACATAAAGCGCAAGCGGTTTATCGCGGTCATTGACGTAATCGATGACCTCGTCGATGTCTTCATAGTTCATCATCGGCAGGATCGGTGCGAAGATTTCCTCCTGCATGATTTTCATGTCGGGCGTGACGTTTTTCAAAACGGTTGGCGAGATCGTGCGGTCGCTGGCATCAAATACGCCTCCGAACACCACTTCCGCCCCTTTTTCGATGGCGTCGTCGAACAGGTCTTTGACACGGTTAAAGTTGCGGTCATTGACGATCTGCGTAAATTTGCTGCGGTCCGGGTTGTGATCATCCTCCATAAATCCTGCGTTGACGATTGTTTGTAAAATGCCCGCGAACCTGTCTTGCACGTCTTTTTTAATGAACAGATAATCAGGTGCGATGCAGGTTTGGCCGGCGTTTACGAATTTGCCGACGGCGATCTTTTTCGCTGCGTCCATTAGATCGTATTCACTGTCGATGATCGTTGGGCTCTTGCCGCCTAGCTCAAGTGTGACAGATGCCAAGTGTTTGGCAGCGGCTGTCATAACGATTTTTCCGACATTTGTGCTTCCAGTGAAGAAAATGTGGTCGAACGGCTGATCTAGAAGCTCGGTTGCCACCTCAACCTCTCCTTCAAAAATCGCGACTTCTTTTTCATCAAAAGCATCTCGAATGACTTTTGCGGCAATGTTGCTCGTATTCATCGTAAAATCGGACAGCTTCACAATCGCGCTGTTTCCGGCTGCGAGAGAAGCGGCAAGCGGCGCCATCGTCAGCATAAACGGATAGTTCCACGGGCCGAGGATGAGTGTTACGCCTTTAGGCTCGTACATGAGAATCCCGTTTGCCTCAGGGCTTAACGATGAACCGACTTCTTTAGGCGCCATCCATTTTTCAAGGTTGTTCATATTATCTCTGATCGCTTTTTTCGTTCCTTCGATTTCCGCTTTTTTGACCTCGTGATATGGTTTGCGGACGTCTTTGCGAATCGCTTCGATGATTTCTTCTTCATGGGCGATGACGGAATCTAAAAAGCGTTGAAGCTTCTCTATGCGCTGTTCCGCTGTTGAAGCGCGCAGTGCTTTTTGCTGTTTTTTCTGAAGCTGAAAGACACGCTGAATGTCGTCTTTTACTTGCTGTTCCATTGTAAAATCCCCCTCATTTGCTTTCTTCTTTTCTCGGACCTATTATAAAGTGGTACCTTTTCTGTAAGGAAGACAACGGTGAACCATCTATACGTTACCGTACATATATCGAACATCTGTCTAATGACAGGGGGTGTTTTTGTGGCGGAATCTGCTGAAGCTCAAGTGAAACAGGCGCTGCTGGCTTTATTGGAAGAAAGAGATATTCAACACATTACAATGAAAGAAATTGCTGAAAAGGCCAAAGTGAGCCGCGGGACGCTCTACCTTTATTATGAAGACAAGTTTTCAATCATTGAGGATGTGATCGAAGACATGAAGGAAGGGCTGGGTAAAGCGCTCCATGACGCCTTCAAGCATATGGATACCCTTCATTTGAACAAAAAACGGCAAACGGTGCATCCGACTCTGTCTTTTGTTCACAAGCATCGATCCTTTTTTGGTACGATGATGAACAGAGAACATTTTCATCGATTTTTTAAGGATGTGTTTCAGCAGGATGTCTTGCTGGCTCCGATCCATGTAAATTTAACGCCGATCGAACAGGAAATTTACGGACATTACCGGGCTTTGTACACGTACGCGATTATCTTGTATTGGCTGAATGAGGATGCAGCCGCGACTCCGGAAGCCATCAGCCAAAAGGTATGGGAGCTTGTTTCTCAAAAGCGGTTTTATTGGCTGTTTGGACAGGCTGCATCAGGGGAGCGACAGGAGGACAGGCAAATCGACAGGCGTGTGGTTCGAACGAGAGAGGCGCTGCAGAAGGCTTTGCTGGATGTATTGGCGGAGAAAAAAGACTACGCGGCCATCACGATTTCAGACATTACCCGGAAAAGCAATATCCGCCGCGCAACCTTTTATGATCACTATTCCAGTAAAGAGGAATTGCTGCAAACCATGATTCAGCAATCATGTGCGGAGATCATAGATCACCTGACGATTACCCCAAGTCCGAATGCGCTTTCCTTAGAGGAAGCGGAGGAGGCGCTCGCCAGTCTGCTTTCTGCTTTAGACCGCATGCCCATTGTCCATTTTCTCAATCGGGACTGGGATGTTCCTCATGTGATACCTGAGATGTTTAAAGTGCTGGAATCGTTTTACCTGCATCAGCAGACTGATATTCATGCGGGGAAAAAGCTTTATGCCTATTATGTATCCGCGATGATTATCGGGTTGATTATGTATCGGCTGGATGAAGGAAAGATGCATGCGCCGGAAGTGCTGGCGAGAGAGTTTTTGCAGTTTTTGGATGTGAAGAAATATAAGGTTGTATTGCTTTGAAAGACAAAAGAGAGGGGCATCCCCTCTCTTATTTCGTTTCTTCCTTCCATTTCTCATCAATCAGCATCTTCCCAGGCCATGTGTACGCCATGATGCCGCCGTCTGCGGTGATGTCCTCTCCTGTGACGTATGAGCTGTCGTCTGAAGCGAGAAACAGTGCCACTGTCGCCATTTCCTTCGGCTGGCCGAGGCGTCCAAGCGGCGTGATCCATTTGTTGGCTTCACGGAATTTTTCGCCCATTTCCTGTTCTTTGGTGCCGGCCAATTTATTAATCAGCGGTGTTTCGATTGTGCCCGGTGAAATGGAATTGACGCGGATGCCATTTCGTGCGTAATCAATCGCCATCGCTCTTGTCAGGTTGGTAATGCCGCCTTTTGCGGCGTTGTAGCCGGAACGGTCAAGATCTGCGGCCCGGCCTGACATGGAGGAGGTGTTGATGATGGAGCCTCCGTTTTCGAGCATGAGCGGAATCAGGTATTTGCTGCAAAGGAACGTGCCGCGCAGGTCGACAGCCATAATACGGTCAAACAGCTCAACAGGGTATTCGTGCACTTTTCCCCCTTCCTGATCAACGCCGGCGTTATTAAACAGAATATCTATTGTTCCGCACGCCTCCTTCATTTGATCAGCAAATGCTTTCACACTGTTTTCATCTGACACATCGAGGTGAAAGGCGTCCGCCTGTCCTCCGTTTTGTCTGACTGCTTCAACTGTTTCTTTCATTTGATCTGTATTGATATCTCCAATTATCACACGCGCGCCCTCATTGGCAAAAACCTCTGCCGTCGCTTGTCCAATGCCTGTTGCGGCGCCTGTGATGACTGCGGTTTTGTTTTCAAGTCTTCCCATTGTACAAGTCCTCCTTTTTCTATTTGTCTTCCCTCTGTGTACAGTGATAAACATGTGAGAAAAGAACTGCCAACATATGTTAAGATGGACTAGAAATTGTTGGGAGGTTTTTGTGTGTTGAAGGTGCAGCATAAGAAGGAGCTCAAGTTTTATTGCCTCGTCACGATTCCGTCCGCGTTTGTCGTGCTGACTGTCATCTCTTTTTTATTCCAAGAGATTACGTTTCCGGTCACAGCAAGGGCATTTCTGAATGCTTCATGGCATAATCTATTGTTTCTGATACCGTTCGGGTTGTTTTTCTACCCGGTGCATATATGGATGAAGCGGGAGTTTGGCCGCTGGAATGACACAGAAAAAAAGAGAGGGTGATCCTCTCTTTTCTAACAGAATGACCTAGAAAAGTAGTGAAAACAAACCCAACCAATGTTAAATTTACATATATATGCATCTATCAATCTAATTGACAATTGTCACCGCATGTGATAAATAGATGCTGTAAAGAGTTTACATAACCTAACAACATATCAAAAAGGAGCGATCCAGAGTGGCGAAAAAAGAGTTTAAAGCAGAGTCCAAACGACTGCTGGATATGATGATTAACTCGATTTATACCCAAAAAGAAATTTTCCTGCGTGAGTTAATCTCCAATTCGAGTGACGCGATTGACAAAATCTATTACAAAGCGCTGACGGACGATACGCTTACGTTTGATAAGGACAGTTACTACATAAAGATCGCAGCTGACAAAAGTGCGAGAACATTAACAATCTCTGATACAGGGATCGGGATGACAAAGGACGAGCTTGAGCAGCATCTTGGAACAATTGCAAAAAGCGGCTCCCTCGCGTTTAAAAAGGAAAACGAGCTGAAAGACGGACATGACATCATCGGCCAATTCGGTGTCGGTTTTTACGCGGCATTTATGGTTGCCGATGTCGTGACAGTCATCAGTAAGGCGCTCGGCAGCGAAGAGGCGTATAAATGGGAGTCTGCGGGTGCCGACGGCTATACGATTGAGCCGTGTGAAAAGGATTCTGTCGGTACAGACATTATCCTGAAAATCAAAGAGAACACAGAAGATGATAGCTATGACGAGTTCTTAGAAGAATATCGGTTAAAAGCGATCATTAAAAAGTACTCCGACTTCATTCGCTACCCGATCAAAATGGACACAACCATTAATAAGCCGAAGGAAGGCAGCGAGAATGAATTTGAAGAGGTGCAGGAAGAACAGACGGTCAACAGCATGGTGCCGATCTGGAGAAAGAATAAAAGCGAGCTGACAGATGAGGACTACGAAAAGTTCTATGCTGAAAAGCATTATGGATTTGATAAACCGCTCACACATGTTCATATCAGTGTAGATGGAGCCGTGCGCTACAACGCGATTCTATTCATCCCTGAAAACATGCCGTTTGACTATTATTCCAAGGAATATGAGAAAGGCTTGGAGCTGTATTCCAATGGCGTGCTGATCATGAACAAATGTGCGGATCTGCTTCCGGACCACTTCAGCTTTGTGAAGGGGATGGTCGATTCTGAGGATCTGTCGCTGAACATTTCCAGAGAAATGCTCCAGCATGACCGCCAGCTGAAGCTGATTGCGAAAAACATCAGCAAAAAAATCAAAAGCGAGCTGCAAAGCCTGCTCAAAAAAGACCGAGAGAAATACGAGACGTTCTACAACTCATTCGGCAGACAGCTGAAATTCGGTGTGTACAATGATTTTGGCGCGAATAAGGATCAATTGAAGGACCTCTTATTATTCTACTCTTCGAAAGAGAAAAAACTGGTCAGCTTAGACGAGTATGTTTCCAGAATGCCTGAGGAGCAAAAATACATTTATTACGCGACCGGTGATTCATACGATCGCATTGAGAAATTGCCGCAAACGGAAATGGTCGCGGACAAAGGCTATGAAATCCTCTACTTCACTGAGGACATCGATGAGTTTGCGATTAAAATGCTGGCATCTTATCAGGAAAAAGAATTCAAATCCGTATCAAGCGGAGACCTTGGCATAGACACGGATGAGGATCAAAAGCAATCCGAGGAAGAGGAAAGCAAGTACAAGGATCTGTTTGAGGAAATGAAAAACATTCTGTCAGATAAAGTGAAAAACGTCAGAATCTCAAAACGACTCAAATCACATCCGGTCTGCCTTGCTGCTGACGGTGAAGTGACGATTGAGATGGAAAAAATCTTAAACGCGATGCCGGACAGCCAAAATGTACAGGCGGAAAAAGTGCTGGAAATCAACCCGAATCATGAGGTGTTCCAAACGCTGCAGGACGCATTTGAACAAGATAAAGAAAAGCTGAGCCTGTACACAAATCTTCTGTACAATCAGGCGCTTCTCATCGAAGGCCTGCCGATTCAGGATCCTGTGGAATTTACGAACAATATTTGCAAGGTTATGGTGTAATAGAAAAAGGAATCGTCCCGTGAGGAGACGATTCCTTTTTTTTATAATGTGCGCTCATTCAGCACTTGGCTTTGACTGCTTTTCTTCTTTTTAAACCGTTTTTTCAGGCTTGCTTCAATTTCTTCCAAGCTCTTTCCTTTGGTTTCCGGAACCATGTAGAGGGCGAAGAAAAAGGAGAGAAGACAAATGACTGAGAAAATCATAAAGACCCATGCGATGCCCATTGCGCTGAGCATCAGCGGGAAGACGAGCGACACGATCAGGTTGGCTGCCGATAGCACCAAAGTGGTGAAACCTGTCGCTGCTCCGCGCGCTTTGGACGGGAAGAGTTCGGGCATGAGCACCCAAACGACCGGACCCCATGTCGCCTGGTAAAATACGATATAAACGCCGAGAAAGACAACTGTCATCCACGCTGTTGATGCTGAGAGTCCCAGTGTCAGAAGCACGCCTGATAATGCGGCCAGACTCAGTGTGATGCCGACACTTCCCCAGATCAGGAGTTTTTTGCGGCCGACACGGTCAATTAAGATCATGGCAGTGATGCACATGATGACGTTTAGGACGCCGATGCCCATTGTGCCGAGCGCAGAAGCTGATGTACCAAGGCCGGCTTTCGTAAAAATGGTCGGCGCGTAGTAGATCACCGTGTTAATGCCGACAGCCTGCTGAAAAATGGCAAGGCCGACACCAATCAGAAGCATAGGGCGAATCCATTTGGCTTTCAGCACGCCGAGTGTCGTTTCTTTTTTCTCTGCTTCCCCTTGCTTCATCTCTGCCAATTCCATTTCAATATCCTTGGGATCATGCGTGATGTTCATGATTCGTTTTGCTTCTTCTTCACGGCCTCGCTTCACGAGCCACCTTGGCGATTCCGGCATAAACGCAATGCCGATCAATAAAAGCACGGCAGGCACCGCAGCCAGACCGACCATCCAGCGCCACGCTTCAAACGGTGTAAACAGATAGTTTACGATATAAGCGAGCAAAATCCCGGTGACAATCATTAGATTGTTCATTGTGCCAAGTGTACCGCGGATTTTCGTCGGCGCCATTTCTGACAGGTACACAGGCACAAGCGCTGTTGAACCGCCAACGGCCAACCCGAGAATCACCCGAGACGCAATCAGCATGCCGACTGTTTGAGAAAACGCGCAAGCGAGTGCGCCGACAATAAAAATGATGGAAAGGACAAATACAACTTTTCTCCTGCCCCAGCGATCAGAGCATGTCCCGCTTAAGGCAGAACCGAAAATCGCGCCAAGGAGCAGCATGCTGACAACCAATCCTTCTGTCAATGTTGTTAAAGGAATATCGTTGTTGATAAAGAGCAGGGCTCCGGAGATAACTCCCGTATCGTAACCGTAAAGCAGCCCTCCTAAAGCGCCGAAAAAGTAGATCATATATTTCCTTGTGTTTGTCTTCACAAATGTTCCCCCTCAGTTGTTAGGCCAATGAGTATCTCTTATGTTTAACAAAGTTAATAGATTAGTACCCTTTTCCTATCTGATTTGAAACATTTGTTTTGAAAAAACGGACATTGCTTTAAAACCAAAACGCGGGGTATTGGCGATTTTTGCGCAAATTATTGATAACAAGAGCGATGATCACGATGACGACAGATCCAATGAGTACGGGAAATACTAAATAACTCCAAGCGTATGCACCTTGAATGACGACAATCGGGTCTGCGCCAGCGGGAGGGTGAGTGGTTTTGGTCAGCATCATCAAGCAAATGGCAAGCCCTGTCCCCAATGCAAAGGTCCATGGATGGGCGCCGAATACGTGAAGGACAACAATCCCTGTAAGCGCGGAAATAAAATGGCCACCAATCACATTTCTTGGCTGTGATAATGGAGCACTCCAAGCGCTAAATACGAGCACACAGCTTGCTCCAAAAGGTGCCATTAACCATAAGCTTGATGTATAAGCGGTCAACGAAGCGAGTGTCAGTATGGTGATAAATCCTCCTATAAGCCCTGTAACAGCGTCTTTGCCGTTTACCTGTAAAGGTGTTTTTCCTTTTCCTTTCATTTTCAAAAAGAAGTTGTTTTCCAAATTTATCCCTCCAGTATGTATAGAATAATAGCTAAAAACTAACCTGTCAATTTTATTTTTAATAGTTAGTTTGTCGTTTCAATAAAAAAACCGTTCGCAGGGAACGGTTTTTTACTCATTGTTGGTTTTTTTCTGATGGCGTGAGACCTTTTGTCTGTTGCCGCATATCTTCATGGAGCACCATTTTCGCCTTCCTGTTTTATCAAGAAAAAGCAAAATGCACTTTTCGTTTGCGCACCGTTTCAGCTGTTGGATTTCTTTTGTATGAATCAGCCATAACGCATCGTAAGCGATAAGCGATAAAATGGAATCATCTGGTTTTCCATTCGGAATGCGGGCGAGTTTGTCATCTATAACTTGATAAGAAAAGGGAGCGGCGGCGATTTGATTTTGCAGGAAGGAGATAAAAGCAAGAGAAGGTTCATTGCCTTCTGCTATACGCTCAAAGTGTTTTCTTAGCTCAGCCCGGAATTGATGAATCCGTTGCAATTGTTCTTGGACTTGCGGTAGCGTAAAAGAACTGAGAAAAGGAGCTGTTTCTCCCATTATTTCTAACCACACCATCAGATCTTTTTCTGACTGAATGAGATCGTGCCGTTTATCATAGCTTATGATTTCAGTATTAACGAGATCGAGAGAAAGGTTTTGTGTGATAAGAGGGAATTGAGCATTTGCCATTGTGATCATTCCTTTCAAACTCATTGTAAGCGCCAAAACCTTTTTCACGCAAGGATATGAGTAAAAGGAGTCTTTACAGTTTATCCTTCAGGCGGGCTGCTGATGATAGGGGCGGTGCTCTTCCTGTTTACACGAAAAGTGCCGGAGGAGAAAACATCATAAAAAACCTTACTCACGCGGAGTAAGGTTTTGTTTTTTTATTCTCCCTCATTGACGAAAACCAAGGCGGAGAAGCCTTTTTTCTTATCAAATTGCAATTCAACGACTGTAACGTCTGGATTGAAGTTGTGGTATTTCTCTAAGAACTGAATAATGCCTTCTGAAATGTCATCTGAATCAAGCTGCTTGTGGTGCAGGCCATATTTGGCTTCAGCGAAGAATCCTGTACGCTTGTTGTAAGACAGCTCTTTTACTTCAACGTCCTCAGGGTAAATCTCTTCTTCATTAGATATATACACACAAATCCCGTCTACAATTTCTTGCTCATTTAATACTAATTTCATTACCTAAAAGCTCCTTCTGTACGTCTTCGGTGATTTGAATGCGCGAATCAGAGCGATGACAATGAGTAAAATAATGATCAGAACGATGACATCAACGATCCAGGCAATCGGCGAAGCGCCATAAGAAACATAGCCCGGGCCTCCGACTGGATGATAGGTGTAACCCCAAGGGTGCATCATGCTGATCATAAACATGCCCGTTGTGAATCCGCTATAATAGCCAAACCATCCCGATGGCGAGAATCCTGCATTGTAGTAATGATTCACTGAAACATAACGTCCGCCCACATAAGCTTTAGACGTTTTTCCACTGTATGTCTTTCCGCTTACTTTTGATGTGGCGCCGGAAAACGTGCCTGACGATTTTTTAGAGCTTGATGAGCTCGACTTTTCCGAAGATTTTTTTTTCAGCGAAATCGATGATGATGAATCGTCAGATGTCTTGGACTTTTTGCTTGAAGAGCTTGATCCTGAACTGTAGCTTGATTTCGGGCTGGATTTATAGCTTCCGCTGTATGACGAGCTTGAACTTCGGCTGCTGTAACTGGATGATGAGCGGCCGCTAAAACTTTTGGCATGAGAAATGGTTGATGGCAGCAGTACACCTAAAGCAACGGTTACTGCGACTAAGGCTTTTACATATTTAAGTTTCATTCTGTTTCCTCCATAGACCGGCGAAACGATCCGTTATTCTGAGCAGCAAATAAAAGAAGCTAGGTCAGACTTTTTATTCATATGAGTCTCTTATTCCCATCTAACGTTTCATATCTTGTTTTGCTTTTTCAATCACTTTCTTTCTGAGATAATCTACCTTTATTTTATCGGATTTATGGCTCTTTTTGTAAGCTTTTGCTTAAAATTAGTTAGATTTGGAGCTACTAAAGGGCTTTCTCATCATGCAATCATAGAATGATAGATCAATTTTGCCCAAATAAAAACAGCCTTCCCAATGGAGAAGGCTGTTTTATTCTTCTTATGCGAACAGCTTATCAATAAACGAAATATCTTCCTGAGAAAGCGTCACGTCTGCTGTTTTGATGTTATCAACCAGCTGATCGGCACGTTTCGCTCCCGGGATGAGAATATCAATTTCCGGTCTTGCCAAATACCAAGCCAATACGATGTGAGGGATGTCCACGTTGTGCTTTTCGGCAATCGGCGCAAGCTTGTTGACCTTTCTGATATTTTCTTTGAAACGCTCGCCCTTGAAGTTTTCCATTTCGTTTCGTAGGTCACCCTCAGGGAACGTTGTATCTTCTGTATATTTTCCTGCCAATAATCCCGATACGAGCGGGAAGTAAGGGATAAACGAGATATTATGCTCCTTCGTATACGGGAAGAATGTGTTTTCCGCTTCGCGGTTTAACAGGTTGTATTCGCCTTGCAATACATCTACCAAGCCGTCTCTGTTTGCTTCTTTCAGCTGCTCTAAAGAGAAGTTGGATACACCGATGGAACGGATTTTTCCGGCTTGCTTCATTTCATTTAGTGCGTTAACTGCTTCATCCTTCGGCGTATGTTCGTCCGGGAAGTGAATGTAGAACAAATCGATATAATCCGTATTCAAACGCTTCAGGCTTTCATCAACTGATTTCTTAAGAAATTCTGGTGAATTATCAAAGACAAAATCATTTCCTTGTTTTCTGTGCGCGGCTTTTGTTGCGATGACAACATCTTCACGGTTAAATTCGCGCAGCACTTCACCAATTAATTCTTCGGAACGGCCGATCCCGTAAATATAAGCGGTATCTAACATCGTCACGCCATTACGGATTGCCTCGCGCACCAATTCTTTTCCGGTTTCTTCATTCAGGTTCGGGTAGAGGTTGTGTCCTCCGACAGCATTTGTTCCTAATCCGATAGGGAATACCTGCAAGTCTGATTTTCCGAGCTTTGCTTTTTTCATGATCTGCCTCCTAGAATAAAATGGATGAAAGACTCTCAACACTATTGTAAACGTTAGGCCAGATGAATGCTGATTTGGTGCTCATTGCAGTACTGTGTGTACTCGTCATCTAATGGCTGAGATGTCACAATGCAATGCAGCCTGTCAAACGGCGCATACGTCAGAAGCGTTGATTTTCCGAATTTTGAATGGTCAGCCAATAAATACACTTCTTTTGCTTTTTCCGAAATCCTCTTTTTAATTTCGTACTCCAGCAGATCCGAATTGGTCAATCCGTGTGTCAGCGTCGTTCCGGTAGCAGACATAAAGGCTTTGTTGATATTGTACTTATCAAGCATAGCCGGGTCGTCCATGCCGACAAAGGAGCGCGTTTTTCTCTTATAGTTGTTTCCGATAATGATTAAGTTGATATTCTTCAAAGCTGAAGCCGCATTGATAATGTCTAAACTGTTGGTTAAAATGGTGACATTTTTGGCTGGATCAAGCGTATCGAGAATAGACTTTGTTGTTGTTCCTGAATCAATGAAGATTAAATCGTGATCTTCAATAAACCGGGAAGCATAATGGGCAATTTTTGTTTTTTCATCTTGGTGCTGAATGGTGCGATTCTCAAAAGGAACTAATGCGGTTTTCTCAATAGATGTTACGCCGCCGTATACTTTTTCAATCGCACCCTTTTCTGTTAACTTGTTGATATCACGTCTGACTGTGTTTTTGGAGACATTGAACACTTGGCACAGCTCATCTAAGGAAACAGTGCCATGCGATAAAATGTACTCTTCCATTTCCTGAATCCGCATCAGTTTCATATTAAAAAACTCCTTCTTGAATCTTTACGTAACATAAATATATAATAAAAACCAAAAGTTGATCAATAGTTGCTAAAAAAATGATAACATCGGTGTATATCTTTTGCAAGATTCGACGGTCTTCTCTTACCTCTCTTAATTGATTAAAAGATTAATATAATAAAAATAATGAAAAAATTTAGTGTTTATGATTGACTTATGGGTATTATGCGATTAGAATATAACCAAGAAATGACCAAAAAGTAACCTGATGTGTATGAAATGGTTGCTTGTATCTAAAATTGCATCACCATTTATTTTTTTGGTTTTTTTGAAAGCGTTTAATTCTTGGCTTACTGAAACAGTGGATATTGATATGAATCTATCCTGAACCACCCATACAAGTGTATGTGTTTACTAATGAAGGAGGCAATAAGAATGGCAGAAATCAGAAAATTAAAAAACTACATCAACGGTGAATGGGTTGAAAGCAAAACAGATAAATATGAAGACGTTGTGAATCCGGCGACGAAAGAAGTGCTGTGCCAAGTGCCGATTTCAACAAAAGAGGATATTGATTACGCTGCGCAAAAAGCGGCTGAGGCATTTAAAACATGGTCAAAAGTGGCGGTTCCGCGCCGTGCCAGAATTCTATTTAACTTCCAGCAGCTGCTGTCTCAGCATAAAGAAGAACTTGCTCATCTGATTACGATTGAAAATGGAAAAAACACAAAAGAAGCTCTTGGAGAAGTAGGACGCGGAATTGAAAACGTAGAATTCGCAGCTGGAGCACCTTCCCTGATGATGGGTGACTCACTTGCTTCCATCGCAACAGATGTTGAAGCTGCCAACTACCGCTACCCAATCGGAGTTGTCGGCGGAATCGCGCCTTTCAACTTCCCGATGATGGTTCCTTGCTGGATGTTCCCGATGGCAATCGCGCTCGGCAACACATTTATTTTAAAACCATCTGAGCGTACACCGCTGTTAACAGAGAAATTGGTTGAGCTTTTTGAAAAAGCGGGTCTTCCGAAAGGGGTATTCAACGTCGTATACGGTGCGCATGACGTTGTAAACGGCATCCTCGAGCATCCTGAAATTAAAGCGATCTCATTCGTAGGCTCCAAGCCAGTCGGCGAGTACGTCTACAAAAAAGGAAGCGAAAACTTAAAACGCGTTCAATCTCTGACAGGCGCGAAAAACCATACGATTGTCCTGAACGATGCGAATCTCGAAGATACGATCACAAACATCATCGGAGCAGCCTTCGGTTCGGCTGGTGAACGCTGCATGGCTTGTGCGGTTGTAACAGTTGAAGAAGGAATCGCTGATGAGTTTATGGCGAAGCTGCAGGAAAAAGTGGCTGACATTAAAATCGGTAACGGCCTTGATGACGGCGTATTCTTAGGACCGGTTATTCGCGAAGACAACAAGAAGCGCACACTCAGCTACATTGAAAAAGGGCTCGAAGAAGGCGCGAGACTCGTTTGTGACGGACGTGAAAATGTATCTGACGACGGCTACTTTGTCGGCCCGACGATCTTTGACAATGTCACGACAGAGATGACGATCTGGAAAGATGAAATTTTTGCTCCGGTCTTGTCAGTCATCCGCGTGAAAAACCTGAAAGAAGCGATCGAAATTGCCAATAAGTCTGAGTTTGCGAACGGTGCCTGCCTGTTCACATCCAACTCAAACGCAATCCGCTACTTCCGTGAAAACATTGATGCGGGAATGCTCGGCATCAACCTGGGTGTGCCGGCTCCAATGGCATTCTTCCCATTCTCAGGCTGGAAGTCTTCATTCTTTGGAACGCTGCATGCGAACGGAAAAGACAGCGTCGACTTCTATACGCGTAAAAAAGTAGTTACGGCAAGATATCCAGCACCTGATTTCAACTAAACGACGAACAGCCGAACGGCGTCTATGTGCGCTGTTCGGACTCATTCTACCAATAGAAAGAGGAGGGCTTCACTATGAGTTATTTATTGCGTAAGCCGCAGTCGAATGAAGTATCTAATGGGGTCAAACTGGTGCACGAAGTAACGAAATCCAACTCTGATCTCACTTATGTCGAGTTTAAAGTGTTAGATCTCGCTTCCGGTTCAAGCTATGCAGAAGAATTAAAAAAACAGGAAATCTGTATTGTCGCGGTAACGGGAAACATTACAGTGACCGATCATGAGTCGACTTTTGAGAATATCGGCACGCGTGAAAGCGTATTCGAACGAAAACCGACAGACAGCGTCTATATTTCAAATGACCGTTCCTTTGAGATCACAGCGGTCAGCGACGCAAGAGTGGCGCTTTGCTATTCTCCATCGGAAAAACAGCTTCCGACAAAGCTGATCAAAGCGGAAGACAACGGAATTGAGCACCGCGGGAAGTTTTCAAACAAACGTACTGTTCACAACATTCTTCCGGATTCAGACCCTTCAGCTAACAGCCTATTAGTAGTTGAAGTCTATACAGACAGCGGCAACTGGTCCAGCTATCCGCCTCATAAACATGATCAAGACAACTTGCCGGAGGAATCTTTTTTAGAAGAAACGTACTACCATGAGTTAGACCCGGGACAGGGCTTTGTGTTTCAGCGTGTATACACAGATGACCGCTCGATTGACGAGACAATGACTGTAGAAAATGAAAACGTTGTCATCGTTCCTGCTGGATACCACCCGGTAGGCGTGCCGGACGGATACACATCCTACTATTTAAATGTCATGGCAGGGCCGACGCGGAAATGGAAGTTTCATAATGACCCGGCGCATGAGTGGATTTTAGAACGTTAACAAGTGAGGAGTGGCTGTTTACGATGAAGTATACATTCAATGAAGAGAAGGCTTTTGATATTGTTGCCATCGGCCGGGCATGTATTGATCTGAACGCAGTCGAATACAACCGCCCAATGGAAGAAACGATGACATTTTCGAAATATGTCGGCGGTTCACCTGCGAATATCGCAATCGGCAGCGCGAAGCTTGGCTTAAAAGCGGGCTTCATCGGCAAAATTCCAGATGACCAGCATGGAAGATTCATAGAGTCCTATATGAGAAATACCGGCGTTGACACAACACAGATGATTGTGGATCAAGATGGCCACAAAGCAGGCCTTGCATTTACAGAAATTCTCAGCCCGGAAGAATGCAGCATCTTAATGTATCGCGATGATGTGGCGGATCTTTATCTTGAGCCTTCAGAGGTAAGCGAGGACTATATCGCAAATGCGAAAATGCTGCTTGTTTCCGGGACAGCGCTCGCCAAAAGCCCGTCACGGGAAGCGGTGTTAAAAGCTGTTCAATATGCGAAAAAGCATCAGGTTAAAGTGGTGTTCGAACTGGATTATCGCCCGTATACGTGGCAGTCAGCGGATGAAACAGCCGTTTACTATTCTTTGGTCGCCGAGCAGTCTGATATCGTCATCGGCACACGTGATGAATTTGATGTAATGGAAAACCGCACAGGCGGAAGCAATGAAGAATCCGTCAATCACTTATTTGATCATTCAGCCGACCTCGTTGTCATCAAACACGGCGTTGAAGGCTCTTATGCATACAGCAAATCCGGCGAGGTATTCCGTGCCCAAGCGTACAAGACAAAAGTGCTGAAAACCTTTGGAGCCGGTGACTCCTATGCGTCAGCCTTTATCTACGGCCTTGTCAGCGGAAAAGACATCGAAACGGCATTGAAATACGGCAGCGCTTCAGCCTCCATTGTGGTGAGCAAGCACAGTTCGTCAGAAGCGATGCCGACTGCAGATGAAATCGTACAGCTTATTGAAGCACAGTCATAATTGAAAAAGATCGAGTAAAGGTGGGATCGTTTGTGGGTAAGAAAATTCGCTTAACAACAGCACAAGCGCTGATTAAATTCTTAAACCAGCAGTACATCCATGTAGATGGAAAGGAAGAGCCTTTCGTTGAAGGGATTTTCACGATTTTCGGTCATGGAAACGTATTAGGGATCGGCCAGGCGCTTGAGCAGGATGCAGGCCATTTGAAAGTCTATCAAGGGAAAAATGAACAAGGAATGGCCCATGCCGCAATGGCGTACAGCAAGCAAATGCTGAGAAGAAAAATATATGCGGTCTCTACATCCGTCGGACCGGGAGCTGCTAACTTAGTGGCGGCAGCCGGCACTGCATTGGCAAATAATATCCCAGTTCTCTTAATTCCGGCAGATACATTTGCGACAAGACAGCCAGACCCTGTACTGCAGCAAATGGAGCAAGAATACAGTGCGGCGATTACAACAAACGATGCATTGAAACCTGTATCGAGATACTGGGACCGCATTACGCGCCCTGAGCAGCTCATGAGCAGTTTACTGCGCGCGTTTGAAGTCATGACTGATCCGGCAAAAGCAGGTCCGGCAACGATTTGCATTTCTCAGGATGTTGAAGGAGAAGCATACGACTTTGATGAAAGTTTCTTCGTCAAACGGGTTCACTATATTGATCGCATGCAGCCGAGCGAGCGCGAGCTTCAAGGTGCTGCGGAGCTGATTAAAGCCAGCAAAAATCCTGTGATCCTCGTCGGCGGAGGCGCAAAATACTCCGGCGCGCGCGATGAATTGGTTGCCATTTCTGAAGCGTATAACATTCCGTTAGTTGAAACACAGGCAGGAAAGTCGACAGTTGAAGCTGATTTTGCGAACAACCTCGGCGGAATGGGCATCACAGGTACACTTGCGGCAAATAAAGCGGCCCGCCAAGCTGATTTGATTATCGGTATCGGTACAAGATATACGGATTTTGCGACATCCTCTAAGACCGCTTTTGATTTTGATAAAGCGAAGTTCCTGAACATCAATGTCAGCCGAATGCAGGCGTATAAACTCGACGCGTTCCAAGTGGTAGCGGATGCGAAAGTGACGCTTGGCAAACTGCATGGTTTGCTTGAAGGCTATAAGAGCGAATTCGGCTCCACGATCAAGGAGCTGAAGGATGAATGGCTCGCTGAACGCGAACGCCTCAGCAAAGTGACGTTTAAACGGGAAGCGTTTGATCCGGAAATCAAAAATCATTTCTCTCAGGAGATTCTAAATGAATACGCTGACGCGTTGAACACTGAGCTGCCGCAAACAACGGCATTGCTGACAATCAACGAGACGATTCCTGAAGACAGCGTGATCATCTGTTCAGCAGGCTCCCTGCCAGGAGATTTGCAGCGTTTGTGGCATTCTAATGTTCCGAATACGTATCACCTGGAGTACGGGTATTCCTGCATGGGCTATGAAGTGTCCGGCACACTGGGGCTTAAATTGGCCCACCCTGACAGAGAAGTGTATTCCATTGTCGGAGACGGCAGCTTCCTGATGCTTCATTCCGAGCTGATCACGGCGATTCAGTACAACAAGAAAATCAATGTGCTGCTCTTTGACAACTCTGGTTTTGGATGTATCAACAACCTTCAAATGGATCACGGGAGCGGCAGCTACTATTGTGAGTTCCGCACAGATGATAACCAAATTTTGAATGTTGATTACGCGAAAGTTGCTGAGGGATACGGCGCAAAAACCTACCGTGCCAACACAGTAGAAGAGTTAAAAGCGGCGTTAGAGGATGCGAAGAAACAGGACGTATCAACGTTAATTGAAATGAAGGTTCTGCCAAAAACAATGACTGACGGCTATGACAGCTGGTGGCATGTCGGCGTAGCAGAAGTGTCTGAACAAGAAAGCGTTCAGAAGGCATACGAAGCAAAAGAACAAATGCTGGAATCTGCGAAGCAGTATTAGAGGGGAGGCTCATAGATGGGCAAAGAAAAAATCCTGTGGGGCATTGCTCCTATTGGATGGCGGAATGATGACATTCCTGAAATCGGAGCGGGAAACACACTTCAGCATTTGTTAAGTGATATCGTTGTCGCACGTTTTCAAGGTACGGAAGTCGGGGGCTTTTTCCCCGAACCGGCCATCCTGAACAAAGAGCTGAAACTTCGAAATTTAAGAATCGCGGGAAAATGGTTCAGCAGCTTTATCTTGCGTGACGGACTCGGTGAAGCGGCAAAGGCATTTACCCTGCATTGTGAGTATTTGCAACAAGTAAACGCGGATGTCGCAGTTGTCTCTGAACAAACACACAGTGTGCAAAGCTTGGAGAAAAATGTGTTCACAGAGAAGCCGCACTTTACGGATGATGAATGGGAACGGCTTTGCGAAGGGCTGAATCACCTTGGCAAAATTGCTGATCAGCATGGCTTGAAGCTTGTGTATCATCACCATCTTGGCACCGGCATCCAAACAGCAGAAGAAGTGGACCGCCTGATGGAAGGAACAGACCCTGCGCATGTACACCTCCTCTATGATACAGGGCATGCGTATATTTCTGACGGTGACTACATGGGAATGCTTGAGAAGCATATCGGCCGCATTAAGCATGTGCACTTTAAAGATGCCCGCCTGAATGTCATGGAACAATGCAGGCTTGGAGGGGAATCGTTTCGACAAGCATTTTTAAAAGGCATGTTCACGGTTCCCGGTGATGGATGCATTGACTTTAGAGAAGTATATCAGCTGCTGTTGAAGCACGATTATTCCGGATGGATTGTCGTTGAAGCTGAACAGGACCCCGATATAGCAAACCCGCTTGAGTATGCATTGATCGCGAGAAACTATATTGATGAGCAGTTGTTGGATCTGGCTTAATGGGGACTGAATATATAGGCAATACCAATGCAGATTCGGCCTTCAATAAACGGACAATCGCGGCAGCATTGGCCAACTATATTGATGCCGGTTCGATTGTGGCTGGATCTGCCGGTTTATCGTTATGGGTCAGTTATCTAAAGCTATCTGATACGCAAATCGGGCTGCTCGGCGCGCTAAGCGCAAATGCAATTTCTGCCGCTGTCGGCGCCCTGCTTGGCGGGTATCTGGCTGATAAAGTCGGGCGGAAGGCTGTTTATACCAATAGCATGCTGGTTTATGCATTAGGGATTTGTTTGGTTCTGTTTGGGGTTAATTTCCCCATGTTGTTAAGCGGTTACATGATTATCGGTTTATCAGTGGGAGCTGACATTACCGCATCATGGACCATTATTGCAGAAAATGCGCCAAAGAAAAATCGGGCCCGCCATTGCGGTGTGGCACAAGTCGCTTGGGCCGCGGGCGCTGTCGTTGTGCTGCTTCTCTCCGTACTGGTCGGTGATTTAGGCCTCTTGGGGAATAAAATCGTATTTGCCCATCTGCTTGTGATCGCGCTGATTACGTACATCCTGAGAATCAGGCTTCCGGAGTCAGATGCGTGGCAGCAGAAAAATCAGCCCGCAGACATACAAACAGAGAAGCCGGCCGTACTGAACAAAACATCGTATTTTGATTTGCTCAAGCCAATGTATCTAAAAAGCATACTGTTTTTGATGGGTGTGTACTTGGTTTGGAATTTAGCCGCCGGTGTGATGGGCTTCTTTATGCCATACATTTATCAGCAGGTCGGCGGTGTATCTGCCAACATGGCAAACCTTTTGCAAATGGGACTGTTTATCTTCACAGGGTTGGGGGTCGCCTTGATCTTCATGCCCTTTGCCGACAAATATAGAAAAACCGTATTTGGAATCGCCGCTTTTATGGCGGTGATCGGATGGACGCTGTTTCTGCTGCCGGTTGAAGGCCTGCCGATTCTGCTCCTGTTTATTGTCGTGATCGGCATCAATAACGGAGCCGGGCAGCAAGCCAACTATCAGTTATGGGCCAGTGAAATCTTTCCTACGCAATATCGTGCTTCTGCACAAGGACTAATGTTTTTCCTCGTACGTATTTCAATAGGGATTTGGAGTCTGTTTGTCCCAATGATTATCACCAATTTCGGCATTGGAACGATGGCTGCAATTCTCCTCGGATGTGTGACGGCCAGTATGATCATCGGGCTTCTCTTCGCGCCGAATACGTCTGGCAAGTCGCTTGAACAAATTCAAGAGGAACTCTACGGATCTCCTCAGAGCCAAGTAAAGCAAGGAACAGAAAGCAAAATGATGTAACCAACAGAAGGAGTGGCTGTCAATGAGTTTACGTATTGGCGTAATTGGAACTGGAGCAATCGGAAAAGAACATATTAACCGCATCACGAACAAGCTGTCCGGCGCAGAAATCGTTGCTGTAACGGATGTCAATCAAGAAGCTGCACAAAAGGTTGTTGAGCAATACCAATTAAACGCGACGGTTTATCCGAATGATGACAGCCTGCTTGCAGACGAAAATGTAGACGCTGTCTTAGTGACTAGCTGGGGGCCTGCGCATGAATCGAGCGTGCTGAAAGCCATTAAAGCCCAGAAATATGTGTTCTGTGAAAAGCCGCTCGCGACAACGGCTGAAGGATGCATGCGCATCGTCGAAGAGGAAATGAAAGTGGGCAAACGCCTTGTTCAAGTCGGCTTCATGCGCCGTTATGACAGCGGTTACGTACAGCTGAAGGAAGCGCTCGACAACCATGTCATCGGCGAGCCGCTTATGATTCACTGCGCACACCGCAACCCGACTGTGGGAGATAACTACACAACGGATATGGCCGTAGTTGATACGCTTGTTCATGAAATTGATGTGCTGCACTGGCTCGTCAATGATGACTACGAGTCCGTTCAAGTTATCTATCCGAAGAAATCGAAAAATGCGCTTCCACATTTAAAAGATCCGCAAATTGTATTGATTGAAACTAAAGGCGGCATCGTCATCAATGCTGAAATCTATGTGAACTGTAAATACGGCTATGACATTCAATGTGAAATCGTCGGAGAAGACGGCGTCATCAAGCTTCCTGAACCATCAAGCATCAGCATGAGAAAAGAAGGAAAATTCAGCACAGATATTCTGATGGATTGGCAGAGACGCTTTGTGGCTGCGTACGATGTGGAAATCCAAGACTTCATTGATTCGATTCAAAAGAAAGGCGAGGTCAGCGGACCGACGGCATGGGACGGCTACATTGCTGCCGTTACCACTGACGCGTGTGTAAAAGCCCAGGAATCTGGACAAAAAGAAAAGGTTGAATTGAAGGAAAAACCGGAATTCTATCAATCTTTTACAACAGTTGAAAACTAAAAAACAGAGGAGTGAAAACATGAAATTAGCATTAGATCCATCAATGTATCGAGATGATTTAACGTTAGAGGAAATGGTCTATAAAACGGCGGAGCTTGGTTATGAATATATCGAACTATCGCCGCGCGAGGATTTTTGTCCATTCTATAAATATCCAAAAGTCGATTCAGCAAAGATCAAACAATTAAAGCGGCTTTTAAAGGATACAGGTGTTAAGCTTTCATCGCTCCTTCCTCTTTACCACTGGGCGGGTCCTGAAGAAGACCGCCGTCAGGCTGCAGTGCGCAATTGGAAAAGGGCGATCGAAATTGCGGTTGAACTTGAAGTCGATTTGATGAACAGTGAATTCAGCGGTTCAAAATATGATCCTTTAACAAGTGAAGAAAAATTTATTAAATCCATGGATGAACTTCTCCCAGTCTTTGAGAAAGAAGGCATTAAACTCAATCTTCAAGCCCATCCATACGATTTTATCGAAACGCACAAAGGTGCGATGGATATGATCCGCGCGCTTGACAAGGATTGGATCAATCTTGTCTACTCGACTGCGCATACGTTCTTCTATGATGACGGCAAAGGCGACATCGAGACAATGTTTGACGAAGCCGGCGACCGCCTCACACACGTTTTATTTGCAGATACCTTTAATCATAAAGCGGCTCACGGCCTGCGCTACATCGTCAATCCGCCTGACGCGAAAGTAACGGTTCACCAGCATTTGGACATTGGCCAAGGCGAGGTTGATTTTGAGACGATTTTCAGAAAGCTGAGAGAGATGAAGTTCGACGGAATTGCGACAAATGCCGTTTTTGCTTGGGTCGACGAAAGAGCAGATGAATCAAGCCGATTTATGCTTCGAAAAATGAAAGAAGAATTAGGTCTGGCATAAGCTGAGCATGGAGTTCGGCGGGATATGGCGAACAGCCCTCCTGCCGAACTCCCTTCATATCTAAAACGCAGATGGGGGAGTCTGACATGAAACTTTGTTTTAATGAAGCTACAACATTGGAAAACTCAAACCTTAAACAGGATTTAGAACTATGTGAAAAGCATGGCTATGATTATATTGAAATCCGCACAATGGATAAGCTGGCGGAGTACTTAAAAGACCATTCATTGGATGATCTTGCGGAATATTTTCAAACCCATCACATCAAACCTCTTGCCTTAAACGCACTCGTGTTCTTCAACAACCGTGATGAAAAGGGCCACAATGAGATCATCGCTGAATTTAAAGGCATGATGGAAACGTGCAAAACCCTCGGTGTGAAATATGTCGTGGCCGTTCCGCTTGTGACTGAGCAGAAGATTGTAAAAGAAGAGATCAAAAAGAGCAGTGTAGAGGTGCTGACTGAGCTTTCAGATATCGCGGAGCCGTACGGCGTAAAAATTGCGCTTGAATTTGTCGGCCACCCGCAATGTACGGTCAATACGTTTGAACAGGCGTACGACATCGTAAACACAGTCAACCGTGACAATGTCGGGCTTGTCCTTGATAGTTTCCACTTCCATGCAATGGGTTCAAATATTGAGAGCTTAAAGCAGGCGGACGGAAAGAAAATTTTCATCTATCATATCGACGATACCGAAGATTTCCCAATCGGCTTTTTAACCGATGAGGATCGTGTATGGCCGGGCCAAGGTGCGATTGACTTAGATGCCCACTTATCAGCCCTCAAGGAAATCGGCTTCTCTGATGTTGTATCGGTTGAGCTCTTCCGGCCTGAATACTATAAGCTGAGTGCTGAGGAAGCCATTCAAACAGCGAAAAAAACAACGGTTGATGTCGTATCAAAATACTTCAACATGTAATGGATAAAGGAGGGGTGGACATGGCTTTTGTATCGATGAAAGAGCTTCTTGAAGATGCAAAGCGGGAGCAATATGCAGTCGGCCAGTTTAATATCAACGGCCTGCAGTGGTCGAAGGCGATTTTACAGGCTGCGGAGGAAGAACAGTCACCTGTCATCGCGGCAGCATCGGATCGGCTGATCGACTACTTGGGCGGATTCAAAACCGTAGCCGCGATGGTTAATGCGCTGATAGAAGAATTGTCAATCACCGTTCCCGTTGTCCTTCACCTTGATCACGGCAGCAGTGTGGAGCGCTGCAAACAAGCCGTTGACGCAGGGTTTAGCTCGGTGATGATTGACGGATCACATTCGCCGATTGATCAGAATATCGCCATGACGAAAGAGGTAGCGGACTATGCCAAGCTTCACGGTGTGTCGGTGGAGGCTGAAGTCGGAACGGTAGGCGGCATGGAAGACGGCCTTGTGGGCGGTGTAAAATACGCTGATCTTCACGAGTGCCGGCGTCTCGTGGAGGAAACCAATATTGATGCCCTGGCCGCTGCGCTTGGATCAGTTCATGGAAAGTATCAAGGTGAGCCTAAGCTCGGTTTCAAAGAGATGGAGGAGATCGCTAAGACCACGAACATTCCGCTTGTTCTTCACGGCGCATCGGGAATTCCAGCAGACCAAATCGCAAGAACGATCCAGCTTGGCCACGCGAAGATCAACATCAATACAGAGTGTATGGTGGCATGGGCAGAAAAAACGCGTGTCATGTTTGAAGAAAATCCGGATTTATACGAACCCCGTACTTATATGACGCCGGGAATTGACGCTGTAAAAGATACAGTGAAAAGCAAAATGAGAGAATTCGGCTCAGCGGGAAAAGCCGCGCGTCAGCAAGTTAGCTGAAGAAAAAGCACTCACAACATCGTGAGTGCTTTTATCATGCCATTTATTTTTGGTTTTCTTTCTCGCGCTTCACCAGCATATCAGCAATCAAATCAACCTGTTTGCTGACGGAAATCGGATCGTACGGATAGAACGTGTCGAAGTCGTTGATAAACACACGGTTATGTTTGACAGCGTCTAGGTTTTTCCAGATAGAGGAGTCCTTCAGCTTGTCGAGTGTTTTGCTTTCGCCTTTCGGATTGTAGTCCGTAATGAACATATAATCTGCGGCATACTCAGGAATGACCTCTTGAGAGAGCTGTTTCATCTCTCCTTTTTTGATGACATCTTGTTCAATTTTTTCAGGTGCTTTTAACCCAAGCGCGTTGTAAACAGCTTGGCCGCCGCGTCCGCCATTGTCATTGAACACCCAGAATTCGCCCTTGTCGGTGTTTTCATAAATACCGAAAGTTGCATCCTTGTCGATGACGCCGGCAATTTTCTTTTTGGCTGCTTCTGCTTTTTTGTTAAAGTCATCCATAAATGATTTTGCTTCGTCTTTCGCTCCGGCGATATCCCCGAACATGCTGACTGTGTCTTCTACGTTTTTCGCTGTGTTATAAGGAACGACAACCGTTGGAGCGATTTTCTTTAATTTATCGACATTCTCTTCATTCATGACAACAATTAAGTCAGGCTGAAGCTCCATCACTTTTTCAACGCTGATCGGATCACCGACATCCTTTACATCTTTCAGCTTTGATTTTAAAAACGGATTATCAAATGACCATGAGCCCGAGCCGACCACATTCGCCCCGACAGACAGCAATTCTCCAGCATAAAAATCAGTTACGATGCGTTTCGGATGTGCAGGAATTTTGACGTTCCCTTTTGTTGATTTGTATGTTCTCATTTCTGTCTTTTCGGAAGCTGAATCACTTGAGCTTCCTTTCGAAGCTGTGCCGCTGCAAGCACTGACAAACATGAGAAGCAGCACCAGCATGCCCACGAGCAATGTGTTCTTTTTCATCAAGAACCCCCCAATATGTATTTTTGGTTCATTAGTAATGATTATCATTATCAACTAATAATATAGCAAGAAACCCGTGCCCCGTCTATCACTATTTTAAAGAGGGAAAGTTTTTTCGTTTACAGGTGACGCGATTTGCTTAATCGATTATTATAGGTAAATAGGAGGAGAAAAATATGGGAATTACTAAAAGAGGTGCTGCTTGGGAATGGCTGCATAGCTGGTGGATGCTGTTTATTTTCATGCCTTTTGCCATTACCAGTTTTTTTGCCTTTTTATTTATTGGCATTAAGGTTAGAAATAGAAAGTGGATCATGTACGGAATCATTTATTTTTTCGTATTTGCGTTTGGTTTTGTGCTGCCCGATCTGCCCGGGATTTTTATTGTGCTCCCGCTGTGGGCTGTGACGATTATTCATGGTTTTAAAGTGCGCCCGCTGTATCTGATTCAGCTGGAGGTCTACAAGGATCATGTAGAGGCAAGGGCTTTTGCCGAGGCAAGAAGTGAAGCGGAGAGCAGATTTCATGCGCCGAAACAGTCTATTCAAGATATACATATTCGCAAAGAACGGTAAGAAGCGGGTCTTTTATAAAGGCCCGCTTTCTCTTGTTGCGCAGAACTGATGAAAGCATTATGATGGTGGCATCAAAAAATGATGGCTCTGAAAAGCCGTATCCTTTTGGAGGATGGATTGCATGAATAAAATCATGATTGTAGAAGATAGTGAAGATATTCGGTCATTATTACAAAATTATTTAGAGAAGTACGGCTATGATACGGTGGTTACCACTGATTTCACGTCTGTATTGGATATGTTCTTGCGGGAAAAACCCGATGTGGTGCTGCTTGATATCAATTTGCCGGCATATGACGGATATTATTGGTGCCGGCAGATCCGCCACCATTCGACCAGTCCGATCATCTTTATTTCTGCCAGAAGCGGCGAAATGGACCAGGTGATGGCAATTGAAAACGGCGGCGATGATTATATTGAAAAGCCGTTTTCTTATGATATTGTGCTCGCGAAAATCAAAAGCCAGATTCGCAGGGCGTATGGAGAGTATGCGGTGAAGCAGGGAGAAAGAATCGTGGAATTCGAGGGTGCACAACTGTATGTAGAGCGATTTGAACTGCGTTATCAAGAAGAAAAGTGCGAACTGTCAAAGAAAGAAAGCAAGCTTCTTGAGGTGCTGCTGGAACGGGGGGAAAAGGTAACGGGAAGAGACAGGTTAATGGAAAAAACGTGGGATACTGATCTGTTCGTTGATGACAATACGCTGAATGTATATATCACCCGTTTGCGCAAAAAGCTTCGTGATTTAGAGGTGCCTTTTTCAATCGAATCTGTCCGCGGTGAAGGATATCAGTTGAGGCCGCTGTCATGAAACTGTTTTTACGGACTCATGTTCTCTTGATATTGCTTTTTCTGATTCAAGGCATTTTTGTTTTTACGTACTATTGGTTTGCGGGACAGCATTCCCTTGCCCATTTATTCTATATACTCGGCGTGCAGCTGCTGTTGCTAGCTGCGTATTTGATCTATCGCTGGTATCAAGATCGCGGCGTTTATCAGTGGCTCAGCTCCCATCAGGAGGATGAGGAAGTGCCTGATTTGGGTTCTTCGCTGTTTTGTTCTGAGCTATATGAAAAACAGATGGAACTGAACCGCCTCCACAACCAGAAGCTTCACGAAACAGAAGCGAAGCTGGAAAGCAGGGTGACCTATATGAACCAGTGGGTGCACCAAGTGAAAACACCGCTTTCTGTTATTAATTTAATCATTCAGGAAGAGGACGAGCCCATTTTTGGGCAAATCAAAAAAGAAGTCCGGCAGATTGAATATGGACTGGAAACATTGCTGTATTCATCGAGGCTCGATCTGTTTGAGAGAGATTTCAAAATAGAAGCGGTCTCTTTATCCGACATTCTCCAAACCGTTATTCAAAGCTATAAACGGTATTTTATCGAGCATCGTGTATATCCGAAAACAAATATTCTCACTGACGATACGATTTATACAGACCCAAAATGGCTGAAATTTGCGATTGGGCAGGTCGTGACAAACGCGGTGAAATATTCCGCGGGCATGAGTGACCGTATTGAGCTGACGATTTTTCAGCATGAGGATAAAACCGTGTTAGAAGTAAGAGATTATGGCGTGGGTATTCCCTCGCAGGATATAAAGCGTGTGTTTGATCCCTATTACACAGGCGAAAACGGCCGGCGTTTCCAAGAGTCAACAGGGATAGGTCTTCATCTGGTAAAAGAAATTACGGATAAACTGAATCATGAAGTAGAGATCAACTCTGCTCCGGAAAAGGGCACAGCGGTACAATTTTTATTTCTTACAAAAGTGTAAGGAGGCATTAAGAAAACCGCATAGCACACTGTCATCCCTCTTGATAAGATTTGTTTACCAGCTTATCGGGAGGGTTTTTTTATGAGCTTTCCGCAAACACATGATAAGCCAATTTCTGATGAACAATAACGATAAGGAGGATTCTCATGGCGAATATGCTCGAGGTCAATCATTTAAATAAAACCTACAAAGGACAAGTATCCCATCAGGCGTTAAAACAAATCTCTTTTTCAGTAGAGGAAGGGGAGTTCACGGCGGTGATGGGGCCGTCGGGTTCCGGTAAAACAACGCTCTTGAATATCATCTCAACCATAGACCGTCCCGACTCCGGAGACGTCCTGATCAAAGGAGACAACCCTCATAATCTGAAAAGAACAAGACTGGCACAATTCAGGCGCAAACAGCTTGGATTCGTGTTTCAGGACTTTAACCTGCTTGATACACTGACGGTTGGCGAAAATATCATGCTGCCGTTAACACTTGAAAAAGAATCTCCTTCAGTGATGGTAAAAAAGCTGCATGCCATCGCTGAAAAGCTTGGAATAGAGAACCTTTTACAAAAGCGCCCGTTTGAGGTTTCAGGCGGACAGCGCCAGCGGGCAGCCATTGCAAGAGCGGTGATTCATAAACCTTCTCTGATTCTGGCTGATGAACCGACGGGAAATCTTGATTCAAAAGCTTCAAAGGATGTCATGGAAACGATGCAAAGCTTGAACCAGAACGATCAGATTACAGCATTAATGGTTACCCATGATCCTGTGGCGGCAAGCTACTGCCAGCGTGTGATTTTTATTAAAGACGGTACCCTGTTTAACGAAATTTACCGCGGGGATAACCGCCAGGTATTTTATGACCAAATCCTGGATGTACTTTCTATGCTGGGGGGAAACGCAAATGACCTTTCTTCAGTTCGCATATAAAAATGTTACACGAAACAAACGGTCGTATCTGGCGTTCTTTTTGAGCAGTGCTTTTTCCGTATTGATCTTCTTTACCTTTGCTATGTTTATCTTTCATCCTGCTCTTAAGGAAGGATACTTGAATAACATTGCGAGGATGGGATTAACGGCAGCGGAGTGGATAATTTTTATCTTTTCAATTTTATTTGTTCTATATTCCGTTAATGCTTTTTTGAAATCCAGAAACAAAGAATTTGGAATTCTGCTGATTCAAGGGATTACTCCCGCCCAGCTGCGAGTGCTTGTGACAGCTGAAAACATGATGATCGGCGCCTTTTCAATTGTTGCCGGGATCATCGGCGGACTGATTTTTTCAAAAACGTTTTTTACAATCGGCGCCTATATTTTAGAAATGGACGCTTTGCCGCTGTATATGCCTTGGAAGGCATTGGGGATTACGATTTGCGGATTTATGCTCTTATTTTTCCTTTTATCGCAGTTTACGCTCTTTTTTATTAAATCCAAAACCGTTATTTTGCTGATCAAAGGCGCAGAAAACATGAAACCTGAGCCGAAGCCGTCTATCCTTCTGTCGATTTTCGGCATGGCATGCCTTGTGATGGGCTACGGAATGGCCCTAAAAGGGAATGTTCACTCCTATATGCCGTTTCTGATTTTGATCTTAACCATTGTCGGAACGTATTTTTTCTTCAGCCAGAGCAGCATTTGGATATTGCGAGCCGTGAAGAAGTGGAAGGGCTTTTATTTGCGCGGGAAAAATGTTATTTGGATTTCTGATTTAGTCTATCGCTTAAAGGATAACGCCCGCCTGTTTTTTATCGTCAGTATTATTTCAGCAGTTGCCTTCACAGCCACAGGCGTACTGGCTGTTTACAAATCTACTGTCGGGGCAGTGGATTCAGCCTATGAAATGGAGTACTTATCCTTTGAAGGCAATCCGAAAGAAAAACAGCACCTGCAAGATATTGAACATGAGCTGAAGCAGAACCATTTCTCATTTACTCGTTATGATATGCAGGTTTCATACGTGCGCTATAAGCGGGGAGATGAAGTGCCGCCTGTGATCTTAATGAATCAGAAAACATTTCAAAAGCACTTTAGTATCAGCCTGAATGATCTGAAAAACGGGGAAAGCATCTATTTCCCAAGCACCTATGAGATCAAGGATAAAACTGAATTTCCGCAACAATTAGATATGCTGAACAAGAAAAATGAGCTGGCAAATCAGAAGCTCAAAGTGAAGGAAACAAAAAAACCGCTGATTTCTGTAAACAGTGTTCTTGTCGTAAATGAAACGACCTACAAAGAACTTCATAAGCTTGGAGAAAGCACGAAGCTGATTGGTTACAAATTTAAGAACTGGAAAGACAGTTTAGGCATCAGCCAATCACTTACAAATAAAATTTATGATGATTATTCTGACGTTCACTTTCAATTTGATGCGAAGGCCAACACGCACTATCTTACAGTGCAGCTGCCAAGCTTAAGCTTATTTATCGGGCTCTTCATTGCCATTGTCTTCTTTACCGCGGCCGGAAGCTTTTTATACTTCCGCTTGTTTACAGATTTAGAGGAAGATCAGAAGCGCTACCGTTCATTAGCGAAGATTGGATTTAGTGAAGAAGAAATGTCACAAAGCGTCACCATTCAATTAGCGATCTTGTTCTTCTTTCCGTTTGCGATGGCTGTTCTTCATACGGTCTTTGCCATCAAAGCTGCACAGACCGGCGGCTATGCCGATGTAACCAAACCATTGCTGCTGACAATCGGAGGATTTTTAGCTTTTCAGCTGCTGTTCTTCTTGATGGTACGGTTTAGCTACTTGAAAAAAATAAAAAGCTATTTAACGGTAAAATAAAGGATGGTAAATATGAAAAAAATCTTTTCAATGATAGTGGGGGCAGGGGTTATCGCAGCGATTTGCGGCGTTCTCTTCATTCATAACGAGATAACAGACAGAATCAACCCGCTTGTTCCCAGACAGGACCTGTATGTCCAAATTAGTCGAGATGGCCAGCATCTTAAACAAGGTGGTACTGAATATACACTAGACGGCTACAATAAGTCCGGTGAAAAGAGCGAGGTAACGTTCTATGCCGGCGGTGATTTGAGGAAGAATGCTTATTTAAAAGTCAGTTCAAAAGGCAAATATGTAGAGACCTGGGAAGAAGTGCAACATAAAGATTTGCCAAAAAACGTCCAATCACAATTAAAACAATAGAGAAGTAAGCGGCATAGGAGGAGCTATGCCGCTTTTTTATGTTACTGCTGATAGGATTGCTGCTGAAATGGCGTGTTTTGGCCGAATGGAAGTGTAGACACATTCGTATTCATCACGCTGGATTGTCCAGTGAGTTCCTGCTGCATTTGGTTGCACATGTTGACAACCTGCTGGCATTTTTGAATCGCCATGTCATGTCCGTGCAGCGCTTGCTGAATGGTATGTGCAGCTTGTTGTTCGTGGTTTAGAATCTGCTGCAGCATTTGGATGTTTTGCTGCTCCTGATGAAGCATTTGGCGATATTGCTGGCTGCTTTGCTGTGTTTGCTGAATGAGCTGCTGAGCAGTCTGGCGGCATTGGTTTAGCTGCTGCAAGCCGTGTTGTGTATTATGCATGAATGATCCCTCCAGTATCGATTGACGTGAGTCGGTATTATCATGCAACCTGATTGAAAAGAAATTCTGCAAATGAGGAACTACAATTATTTTCCTTACCCCCTCTATCTTTGAATGAAAACGGTAAAGATTGTATACTTGTACAAACCCTTTTTATGTATTTAATACCATAAGAAGTGCGGAAAACGAAACCCTGAAATCAGGAGAATCGTATTCCGCTTTTTTCTGTGCCTGCTTCAAAAACCGCCTTCGCCTGCAGTAAATGGGATATTCAGCCTGTTTTCTACTGTACGGAGGCGCTGATTGAGCCGGTTTAAGCGGCGTGTATGGCGTTCAACAGCCTGGCTTAGCTGATTGACCTGTTCGGCAATCCGTGCAATTTCCCGATTTTGACGGCGGTCTTCGTTTGTCAGACGGGTTAATTCTCTCGACTGCTGTTCATTTTGCCGTTCAAGTGCTGCGATTCTTCTTTCCAATGCCGGCTGTCTGTCCATTTGGTATGGATCGTATACATCCTGCTGCGGATAAGAATTGTACTCATAGTGGCTATAGTAAGGTTCCTGCTGAGGCAGCTGAGGGCTGTAATATTGATAAGGGTTCATGTGATCAGTCTCCTTAAAAAATGTAAATGTGGGTGAATTCCTTATAACTTATGTAGTCATTGGCACAGTGCCACGGCATTCGCCCAAAAAGAGGAGGAAAGGATGTGATCTCCTTGAGAAACAAATATGGCATTTTGCTTTTAACTGCTGTATTCATCATGGTATCGGGCTGCCAACAGCAAAAAGAGGAGACGCCGTTTTATTACGGAACGTGGGATGAGGGAATGACTCCCGGGCCCATGGACGGCGTGAAATCAGCAACAGTCACATTTACCAAAGACGAGGTAGTGGAGACGGAAGTCATTGAAGGAAGAGGAGAGGTGCAGCTGCCATTTATGGCGTATAAGGTGATTTCCCAAAGCACTGACGGTCCATTGAGATTCAGTATCTCGGCTCCTATTATCCGCTCAAAAGCACGCTGAAAAGAGGAGAAAACGGGACGTTGATCTGGGAGCAAAATGGCCAGACAAAAACGATGACAAGAATCGAATCAAAGACAGGCAAGGAGGAGAAAGATGAGAAATAAAAAAGCAGAAAGACTGGTGGTAACAGGACTTATTTTACATATCATTCAGTGGCTATTTATATTATGGGCTTTTCTCAAGATCAAACATTTATTTAGTGACTATACGATCTATAACCCTAATGTCATCAGCGGATCGATGCAGTCCTTATCGTTTATACAAATGATGCGCGCTATGATCTACTCAGGGGCAATCGTGAATTATGTGTTGTTTTTTGCACTTCTATTTCTTATTTATTGTGTTGTGCTTCATGCCATCTTGATTGTGTTGGAAATGATCGCTTACGTCATGATCAGACGAAACCCCGCATCTTCATGGGTATTCTTTTTGATGGCAGTGGGAGTAAAGCTTGCCATCTTGAATATCACCGGCATTCCATTTTTAGCTGCCGGCTTCCTGCTGATGAAACAGGAAAAAGCAGAAAACGGCGGCATGGAGACAGAAAGAATGCGGAAACCGCGCACGCGTATCCGAAGACAAGGCCGGCGTCTAAACAGAATCCGGAGAAAATCATCTCTTCAGGTTGAATATCAAAAAGAAAAAACGATATGATGGGACTATAGCCTGAAAACGACACGAAGGAGATGCAGGATGTACAAACTAATTGCAATTGATATGGACGGAACACTTTTAAATGATCATCATGAAGTAACAGAGGAGGTCCGCAACGCGCTTCACGCGGCAAAAGCGGAAGGCGTCAAAATTGTGCTTTGCACCGGCCGGCCTATCGGGGGCGTGCGGAGATATTTAGATGAATTAAATTTAATTGAAGAAGGTGACTATGTCATCGCGTATAACGGAGCGCTTGTTCAAAATACGCATACAAATGAAGTGGTCACGGAGCTGTCTCTCGGATATGATGATTTGGCTTCATTATATGACCTGAGCTTAGAGTTGAAGACGCCGATGCATTTCTTTGACTCATCTAACCTGTATACGCCTAACCGGGATATCAGTGAATTTACTGTATACGAATCCTATGTGACACAAGTGCCGCTTCATTACCGCAAGATTGACGAGGTGCCAAAAGATATCCTCATCCCAAAAGTGATGTTTATTGATAAACCGGAGAACTTAAGCCACGTCATTACATCAATTCCAAAAGACGTGAGAGAAAAATATACGATGGTCAGAAGCGCACCTTTCTTTTATGAAATTCTTCATCCTGAAGCCAGTAAAGGAAATGCCGTACGTCAGCTGGCGCAGCTGCTTGGAATTGAACAGGAGGAAGTTATGTGCATAGGCGACAACGGGAACGACCTGACAATGATTGAATGGGCGGGCTGCGGCGTTGCCATGGCAAACGCCATCCCAGAAGTATTGGAAGCCGCAAACTTTCAAACACGTTCCAACAATGAACATGGTGTTGCGCATGCCATTCACGAGCTTGTTTTGGCGAAATAATGAAATCCAGCCTCTTAGAAGGCTGGATTTTTTGTGATCCCGGCTTTATTGTGCCAAGTACGGTCTGTCTTTTTGCGGAATGGACGCTAAGATTTCTTTTCCTGCTGCAGAGGCCTGTAGAAATAAAAAGGAAGCAATCACCATAAACATCAGCATAGTACATTTTTTTCTCATGAACGAATCTCCTTACCTTTCTTTTGGAAGGTAATGTTAATCTTTTGACGAATCTATTTGACTTTCGTTATGCTGATAAAACAAGTTGTTCACAAAATGTATGATTTTATCTTGAATTGAAAGGGGACTGAATCAGATGTGCACAAGTCTTACATTGGAAACTGCTGACCGGAATCATTTATTAGCGAGGACAATGGATTTCGCATTTCAGCTGGGGACGGAGGTCATTCTCTATCCGCGCCGTTACAACTGGAAGAGTGAAGCTGACGGAAAGGTGCATCAAACACAGTACGCGTTTATCGGTATGGGGAGAAAACTTGGAAATATATTATTTGCCGACGGTGTTAATGAAAGCGGTTTATCTTGTGCGACGCTTTATTTTATGGGATATGCGGAGTACGAAAAAACGATACGGGGAGACGGCGTTCATATTGCCCCGCATGAGTTTGTAACATGGGCGCTGTCAGCCTGCAAGTCTTTGGAAGACGTAAAAGAAAAGATCCACTCTTTAACGATTGTGGAGAAGAAATTAGATCTACTGGATACAGTTTTACCGCTGCACTGGATATTGTCAGACCGGACGGGACGCAGCCTGACGATAGAACCGAGAGCAGACGGCATCAAAATCTATGACAATCAACCAGGTGTCATGACGAACAGCCCCGACTTTTTATGGCATGTGAGCAATCTTCGGCAATATATAGGAATAAGGCCGAAACAATTCGAGAGCAAGGAGATGGGCGGATTAACGCTGTCCGCTTTTGGCCAAGGCTCGGGTACTGTGGGTCTGCCGGGAGATTATACACCGCCTTCACGGTTTGTCAGAGCTGTTTTTCTGAAGGAACATCTAGAGCCGGCGGCAGATGAAACGAAAGGAGTATCAGCAGCTTTTCAGCTTTTGGCAAACATGGCGATACCAAAGGGTGCTGTAATAACGGAAGAAGACGAAATTGATTATACGCAATATACTTCTGTGATGTGCAACGACACGGGAAACTACTACTTTCACCACTACGACAATCGGCAAATCCAAAAAGTAAGTTTATTTCATGAAGACCTTGACCGTTTGGAGCCTAAAGTGTTTTCCGCTAAAGCAGAAGAAACTATTTTAGAGCTTAATTAAGATTCAATCAGCTGATTCCGGTATGATTCGGGGTCAGCTTATTTTTTTGTACAATGTCACAGTTTCTGAATGACAACGCCGATCACGTGCGTTTATTTGCAATGAGCAAAAACAGCGGCAAAACAGATGGCGAAATCAAAAATGCGGATGGTCGGAAGCACAGATAAGGTGCAAGCTGCATTTATATAAAAAACTTTGGATCAAAACTGAGTCTCAGCATCATCAGACTCAGTTTTTTTCGAATATACAGGTTGCACTAATGCCGCCTCATTATGATCCCCGCGAGGTTCTTTTCAGGTAGAAAAGAAAAATTTTTTCTCAATTCATTGACAAACTCACAAGACAAATGTACATTTTGATTTATTCATATTAAACAACTAGGAATATAGTAGTTTATTTTTCGGATTTTTCAGCCTAAAACATAATAAAAGGAGAAACGTCATGACAAGCAAAAAGAAACAAATCAAATTAGGGGTTTTCCTTGCGGGGACAGGACATCATGTGGCGTCTTGGCGGCACCCTGACGCGCCTTCAGATGCGAGCATGAATTTGGATTATTTTAAAGATCTTGCAAAAACAGCGGAGCGAGGCAAGCTGGATATGCTGTTTTTAGCGGATAGCCTTTCAATTGACAGCAAGTCTCATCCGAATGTGTTAACAAGGTTTGAGCCATTTACCTTGCTCTCTGCTTTGGCGCAGGTCACATCAAGAATCGGATTGACAGCAACAGCTTCCACCACATACAGCGAGCCATTTCACATTGCTAGACAGTTTGCTTCACTGGATCATCTGTCCAACGGCCGTGCCGGATGGAACGTCGTCACTTCATCTATTGAATCAACAGCGCTTAATTTCAGCGGTGAAAAGCACCTTGAACACCATTTGCGTTATCAGCGAGCAGAGGAATTTGTCGAGGTTGTAAAGGGACTTTGGGATTCATGGGAAGAGGACGCCTTTATCCGCAATAAAGAAACAGGTGAATTCTTTGAGAAAGAAAAAATGCACGAGCTTAACCATAAAGGAGAATATTTCTCGGTTCGCGGGCCTCTGAACGTTTCAAGAACGCCGCAGGGACAGCCGGTGATTATTCAGGCGGGATCATCAGGAGACGGAAAAGCGCTGGCTGCCAGAACAGCAGAAGTGATTTTTACAGCGCAAAACCATCTGGAATCGGCTCAAGAATTTTATCAATCGATCAAAGAGCAGGCAGCCGAATTCGGGCGTGATCCTGAAAAAATTGCAATCATGCCGGGGATTTTCCCGATCATTGCTGATACCGAAGAAGCAGCACAGGCCAAATACAAGGAGCTTCAAGATCTGATTATTCCATCCGCCGGTCTGCAAATTCTCCAAAATTATTTAGGCGGAATTGATTTGTCTTCGTATCCGCTTGACGGGCCGCTGCCGAAGCTTGACGCGGATGCTTCCAATGCGGTGAAGAGCCGGTTCAAGCTTGTTCAAGAAATGGCTGAACGAGACAATATGACAATACGCGAGCTTTACAAATATGTTGCAGGCTCCAGAGGCCATCATATCTTCGTCGGTACGCCGGAGCAGCTCGCTGACAAGATGCAGGAATGGGTGGATAAGAAAGCGTGTGACGGGTTTAACATCATGCCTCCGCTTCTTCCGGAAGGAATTGAAGTGTTTGTTGATAAAGTGGTTCCGATTTTACAGGAGCGTGGCGTGTTCAGAAAAGAATATGAAGGCACAACATTAAGAGAGCACTTCGGTTTGGAAAAGCCGGTAAACCGTTATGCAAAGTAAGGAGGAACGCTAGATGAAGGCACAATATCGCCTTGCAGTTGAACGTGATGCCGAACAGCTTCTCGAGCTGACATTACGGGCTTATGAACCGATTCGAAAGCTCGGTATTCGTTTTGCAGCCGCTCATGCGGACTTGGATTTGGTGTTAACTAACATCAGGAAAAACGCCTGCTACGTCATGGAAGAGGACGGGCGGATCATCGCAACCATCTCCTTAAGAATGCCGTGGGGACAGCAGCCGGGACCTTATGGCGTTCCGCATATCTGGTGGTTCGCTGTTGACCCTGACACCGGTCAAAAAGGAATCGGAACAAAGCTGCTTCAATGGCTTGAGGAAACAATCCTCCGTGATACGTTAAAGGTTCCGTTTGTCTCACTCGGAACAGCGGATAAGCATCCGTGGCTGATTGAGATGTACGAACGAAAAGGCTATGTCCGCGCGGGTGAACAAGACCTTGGCAAAGGGCATATGACAATCTATATGAAAAAACAATTGCGAAATGATCTATAAAAGAGAAAAGGAGGGGAAATCAAAATGAAAAAGAAAAAGTGGACTGTGCTGTTAGTTGCCGCATTATTAGCGGTGCTCTCAGCTTGCGGCAATGGTAACAGCAGCAGTAAAGAGGATGACAACGTACTTCATGTCGGTGCAACCGGGCAGAGCTACCCGTTTGCTTATAAAGAAAACGGAAAACTGACAGGTTTTGATGTGGAAGTGATGGAAGCGGTCGCTAAGAAAATTGACATGAAGCTGGACTGGAAGCTGCTTGAATTCAGCGGGCTGATGGGGGAGCTTCAAACAGGAAAGCTTGACACCATTTCCAACCAGGTAGCGGTGACAGATGAACGCAAGGAAATGTATAACTTTACTGAACCATACGCTTATGCGGGAACACAGATTGTCGTCAAAAAAGACAATAATGACATCAAATCAGTTGACGATTTAAAAGGGAAAACGGTCGCTGCCGTTCTCGGTTCAAATCATGCTAAAAACCTTGAAAGCAAAGATCCTGATAAAAAAATCAATATCAAAACATACGAAACACAAGAAGGCACGCTGAAGGATGTCGCTTACGGCCGCGTAGACGCTTATGTCAACAGCCGAACTGTGCTGATGGCACAAATTAAGAAAACCGGCTTGCCGTTAAAGCTTGCAGGAGATCCGATTGTTTACGAACAAGTTGCATTCCCATTTGCCAAGGACGACGCGCACGACAAGCTCCGCAAAAAAGTCAATAATGCGCTTGATGAATTGCGTAAAGACGGAACACTGAAAAAGCTCTCCGAAAAATATTTTAATGAAGATATCACAGTAGAACAGAAGCATTAAGAAACGGCGGTGAATCACCAGAATGAACACAATTGATTGGGAATTCATGATATCAGCGTTCCCGACTTTAATTCAGGCTCTTCCGATTACCTTGTTTATGGCTGTAGCAGCTATGATTTTTGCGATTATCGGAGGACTTATTCTTGCACTCATCACAAAGAACAAAATTCCAGTGCTTCATCAGCTGTCAAAGCTGTATATCTCTTTTTTCCGGGGCGTGCCGACACTTGTGCAGCTGTTCTTAATCTACTACGGGCTGCCGCAGTTATTTCCGGAGATGAGCAAAATGACAGCTCTCACAGCTGCCATCATCGGATTAAGCTTAAAAAACGCAGCTTATTTAGCAGAAATCTTCCGTGCCGCCCTCAATTCTGTTGATGACGGGCAGCTGGAGGCGTGCCTGTCTGTCGGCATGACAAAACTTCAGGCATACAGACGGATTATTCTGCCACAGGCTGTTCGAAATGCGATTCCGGCAACGGGCAATACATTTATCGGATTACTCAAAGAAACGTCACTGGCCTTTACATTAGGGGTCATGGAGATGTTCGCCCAAGGGAAGATGTACGCATCAGGAAACCTCAAATATTTTGAGACGTACTTGGCGGTTGCGATTGTCTATTGGGTTCTTACCATTATCTACAGCATATTGCAGGACTTGTTTGAACGCGCCATGAGCAAGCCATACCGGACTTAGAGGTGAAATCAGTTGATAACAGTAAAAAATATTCGCAAAGCGTTTAAAGATCTCGTCGTGCTCGACGGAATCGATCTAGAGGTGAAACGCGGAGAAGTAGTGGCGATCATCGGTCCGTCCGGTTCTGGAAAATCAACGCTTCTCCGGTGCTTGAATTTACTAGAGCGTCCGGATCAAGGCCTCATTGAAATAGGGGAAGCCAAGCTGAACGCGGAAAAGTTTACACGCAAGGAAGCACACCGTCTTCGCCAGCAAACGGCCATGGTCTTTCAAAACTACAATCTGTTTAAAAATAAAACCGCTCTGCAAAACATTACAGAAGCTTTAATCGTGGCTCAACACAAATCACGTGATGAAGCAAAACGCATTGGAATGGATATTCTGAAACAAGTCGGTCTAGAGCATAAAGCTGACAGCTATCCGATCACAATGTCCGGCGGCCAGCAGCAGCGAATCGGCATCGCGCGGGCACTTGCGGTCAATCCGCATGCGATTTTGCTGGATGAACCGACTTCAGCGCTTGACCCTGAGCTCGTCACAGGGGTGCTTCAGGTTATTAAATCCATCGCGGAAAAACAAACAACGATGATCATCGTGACACACGAAATGGCGTTTGCAAAAGAGGTCGCTGATAAAGTGATATTTATGGCAGATGGCCATATTATCGAGCAGGGAACGCCGGAAGAACTGTTTGACCATCCGAAAAATGAGCGGACGAAACGATTTATCAAGCAGGTGGGAGAGCCTGCAGAGCTTATATAAGAAGGGGAGAAGAACAATGGCCGACAAAACGTTTCAAACCCGTTTAATCAATATGCGGCGTGATCTTCATGAACATCCTGAACTGTCATTTCAAGAGGTTGAAACGACGAAAAAAATCCGCCGCTGGCTTGAGGAAGAGCATATCGAGATTCTTGACGTTCCTCAATTGGAAACAGGCGTGATCGCGGAAATCAAAGGACAGGAAGACGGCCCCGTGATAGCAATACGAGCGGACATTGATGCGCTCCCGATCCAAGAACAAACGAATCTGCCGTTTGCATCAAAGATTGACGGCACGATGCATGCGTGCGGACACGATTTTCATACCGCTTCCATTATTGGCACGGCCATTTTGCTGAATCAAAGAAAAGCCGATCTGAAAGGTACTGTCCGCTTTATCTTTCAGCCAGCGGAAGAAATAGCCGCAGGAGCAAGAAAGGTAATAGAAGCTGGCGTACTTGATGACGTTTCTGTCATTTTCGGCATGCACAATAAGCCGGATCTGCCTGTCGGGACCATAGGTGTAAAAGACGGTCCGCTCATGGCAAGTGTTGACCGATTTGAGATCGTCGTCAAAGGGAAAGGCGGACACGCCGGCATCCCGAATAACAGTATTGATCCAATCGCTGCAGCCGGACAAATCATCAGCGGCCTGCAATCTGTGGTCAGCCGCAACATCAGCTCATTGCAAAACGCGGTCGTCAGTATTACAAGAGTTCAGGCGGGCACTTCGTGGAATGTGATTCCAGACCAGGCCGAAATGGAGGGCACCGTTCGAACCTTTCAAAAAGAAGCGAGACAGGCTGTTCCGGAGCATATGAAACGAGTGGCTGAAGGAATTGCCGCGGGCTATGGGGCAGAGGCAGAATTCAAGTGGTTTCCTTATTTGCCTTCCGTTCAGAATGACGGCACATTTTTGAACGCGGCATCTGAAGCTGCGGTACGGCTTGGCTACCAAACCGTTCATGCTGAGCAGTCTCCAGGCGGAGAAGACTTCGCTCTGTATCAAGAAAAGATCCCGGGATTTTTTGTCTGGATGGGAACGAACGGTACAGAGGAGTGGCATCATCCGGCCTTTACATTGGATGAAGAAGCCCTGACGGTTGCCTCTCAATATTTTGCTGAGCTGTCTGTTATTGTACTGGAGAGCATCAAATGAGCAGACAAGGGCTGACAGCAGGGCTTGCAGAGGCTGTGAGAACGTCACAGCCTGAGCATTCAATTGACGCGATGCGTGAAGCAAAAAAAGGATTACTCGACTTTACAGCCGCTTCATTCGCAGGAAGAAAAGATAAAGGAATTCAAAAGCTCCTCCGCCTGATTGAGGATGAAGGAGGAACGCCCCTTGTCCCTATTATCGGGCAAGGAAAAAAGGCCGCGCCATTACAATCCGCGATGCTCAATGGATTTATCGCCCATGCATTGGATTTTGATGATGTCCATTCCGATGTAAGAGGGCATCCAAGTGCAGTGATCGTGCCGGCTCTTATGGCTTCTGCCGCTCGCGGACATGACGAGCGGCTTCTTGGCGCTTATATTGTCGGTGTTGAAGTGATGGCAAGGCTGGGCGAATCAATTGGGAGCCGCCACTATGAAAAGGGCTGGCATAATACAGGAACGCTTGGCGCGATCGCTGCTGCCTGCGCCGCAGGTTACGCAGAGGAACTGACTCAAGAAGAGCTGGAAAAAGCCATTGGTTTTGCAGCTACGCAATCTGCCGGGATGAGGGCGCAATTTGGAACAGAAATGAAACCGCTGCACGCCGGGCTGGCAGCTCAGGCTGGCGTGCTAGCCGTTAAGCTGGCCCAATCAGAATTTGGCGGGTCCCGCACTGCACTTGATGGAGAAGCTGGTTTCTTCGGTCTGTACGGCGATTTGGAAAAAGCACAAAACACTTTGCTAAACCGTTGGGGCGCACCATGGAGAATCGTGAAGCCGGGTCTATGGTTTAAAATTTATCCATTTTGCTCCGCGGCACACCATGCCGCAGATGCGATACGCAAACTTGTCTCCGAGCAAGCCATTTCTGCCGCCAATACCGAGCGGGTTGAAGTGATTTTTCCGCCAGGCGGAGATGCTGCATTAACGGAAAGATCGCCGAAAACTGGAGAGGAAGGCCGTTTCAGCGTTGAATATGTCATTGCCCTTGCTTTGCATGGACATGAGCTGACCGCTGAGCATTTCAACAGCCAGCCGATCCCAAGCGGCATTCAATCGACAATAGAACATATTCAGCGAGTGTATGACAATGCCATTCAGCCGGCTCCTCATGCCGTTCCAAAAGGCCGTTTCACAATTATCCGGGCCTATTTATCAGACGGCCGCATATACGAAGCGCGTGTGGACTGTCCAAAAGGAGCTCCCGGCAATGAGCTGTCTGAAGAAGACATAAAAGAAAAATTGACATTAACGGTTCCGTATGAAAAAGCGCGAGACATCATAACAGCAGTTGAGCAAGCAGATATAAAAGAATTTTTGGCGCATATTGAATAAGATTCAGCTCTATTAACCATTTTCAGATGATATGATAAAACCAATCATACGTTTGAAAAAGGAGAAACCATGACGGTAAATGACGCGGTTGTATTCATTTTGGCTGCCTTTTTACTATGGGGAGCGGCGGATTATTGTTTAGGGAACAGATGGGGGCTTGGCGAGCGGTTTGCGGACGGCTTCAAGGCCATGGGTCCGCTGGCGCTGTCCATGATCGGAATTGTGTCGCTGGCACCCGTACTGGCGGCCATCCTGATTCCCATCGTCTCTCCGGTTTACACAGCGATTGGCGCCGATCCTTCATCCTTTGCGAATACCATCTTGGCGATTGATATGGGAGGATATGCGCTCGCTGGAGAAATGGCGAAAGATCCACAGGCCGGGCTGTTTTCATGGGTGTTTTTAGGAACGATGATGGGGCCGGCCATCGTCTTCACGATTCCCGTCGCGCTAGGCATCATCGAAAAAGAGGATCACCCGTACTTTGCAAAAGGAATATTAATCGGGCTGTGTACAGTGCCGATCGGTTGCTTCATCGGCGGATTATGCGCAGGCTTTGACATCGTCATGATAGGTAAAAACCTCCTGATTCCGAGTCTTTTGTCTGCTTTGATCGCTTTTGGGTTATGGCGGTACACCAACAGCATCATTCGTTTATTTCATCTTTTCGGAAAGGCTGTCAGTGTGATTGCGATTATCGGGCTTGCAGCTGTCTCCGTTGAAACGCTAACCGGCATTGTGCTGATACCAGGAATGGAGAACATCGAAACAGGGATACAAACAACAGGCACCATCGCAATTGCCTTGGCAGGAGCTTTTCCGATGACGGCCTTTATCACAAAAGCCTTTAAAAAGCCGCTTCAGGCACTGGGGAGATGCTTTCATTTAGATGAGACAGCAACAGCAGGCTTGGTGACCTCATTGGCTCATCATATTCCAATGCTGGCCTCATTAAAAGATATGACGCCGAGAGGAAAGGTCATCAATGTCGCGTTTGCGGTTAGCGCAGCCTTTGTGCTTGGCAGCCATCTCGGTTTTGTGGCCGGAATGAAAAAAGAAATGGCGGCTGCTATGATCGTTGGAAAAGTAGCTGGCGGAATCACAGCTGCGGCAGCGGCTGCCTGGATGACGCCCGCACAATCAGCTGATCAGCAAAAACATGTCTCAGCCGGACATGCTGAGACATAAGCTGTTTCAACTTTGTCCAATCGGGAATGTTACAGTAAGGATTCTGTGAAAGAGGGTTGGACACATGGCCGTGAAAGACCAGTACATGTCAAAAATCAAACAGGAAACCAAGCCTTGGATCAAGCGATTCGGGAGGCTTGGTTATTTTGCATTTGGCGGCGTTTTTATCCTGCTCGGGATTTTAGCATGTATGACGGCTGCCGGGGCGGGCGGCGCGAAAGATTCGAGCGGAGCGCTCCAAACATTATCACACATGCCGTATGGGTCATTCTTGCTTTTTTTAATCGGTGTCGGTCTTATTGGTTATGTGATCTGGATGGTGCTGAGTGCGCTCAAGGACACGGAGGGCCACGGAACAAGCAGGCGCGGCCTGTCGCGGAGAACGGGAAACTTTTTCAGCGCCGCCGTTTACGCATCCATTGCTTGGAAAGCCTTGCGCTTTGTATTTGGCCGAGGGGACGGGAGCACTTCAGAGCAGACGTGGTCCGCTTATGTATTGGCGCAGCCGTTCGGCCAATGGCTCACAGGGCTTACGGGAGCAGGTTTTATCCTCTTTGCGATTGTTCAATTTATAAAAGGTGTGCGGGCTGCTTTTATGAAAGAATTTGATACGTCAAAAATGAACAAACACATGATATGCATTGCAAAAAACACCGGACGCGCAGGCAATATCGCCCGTGCCATTATTTTCTCGGCTATCGGCTATTTTCTTATCAAGACAGCCATGACCGCTGACCCTGACGACACAAGAGGCTTTGACGGCGCGCTCGCCGAACTCGCGCAGCAGCCGCATGGCAAAATGATTCTATCTTTTTTGGCGTTTGGACTGATCCTATATGGACTGTACGCTATTATGAAAGGGATTTATCAGCATATGACATGGGAGAAGTAAGCTCTGGGCGCAGATTCGCGTGCAGAGCATTTTTCAGTTTCTGAGAAATCGGTGGATGAAAGCCGGCGCCAGCCTGTATAATAAAAGCAAATCGAAAGCAGTTTCATCATGAACTGATCCACAGGGAGGTGCGGAATGGATCGGGAAAAACAACAATTAAGCATAGAAGCGGCAAGGCTTTACTATCAGTCTGACTACAGTCAGCAGCAAATTGCTGAGCAGCTCAACATTTCAAGGCCGACCGTTTCCCGGCTGCTGCAATATGCAAAAGCAAAAGGATTTGTCCAGATTCGCGTCATGGATCCTTTTGAGGATTTGGATGCGCTCGGTTCCATGCTTGAAGAGAAATATGGGCTTCTCGAGGCGCATGTTGTGTTTTCTCCGACACCCGATTATGCAGGAATTACACATGACCTCAGCCGCTATGGTGCAGAATATATGCATGAAACGGTAAAAGACGGCGACATTGTCGGTGTCAGCTGGGGAACCACCATGTATCAAATCGCGCAAAACATGCAGCCGAAGCAGGTAAAAGGCGTCGAGGTCGTCCAGCTGAAAGGCGGCATCAGCCATTCCCGGGTAAACACGTATTCCGCTGAAACAATTCAGCTGTTTGCGGAGGCTTTTCAAACGATGCCGCGCTATCTTCCGCTTCCCGTCGTGTTTGATAATGCGGATGTGAAGCGAATGGTGGAGAAAGACCGTCATATTGAGCGGATCATCGAGATGGGTAAGCAGGCGAATATCGCTCTCTTCACGGTGGGCACAGTCCGTGACGAAGCGCTGTTATTCCGGCTCGGTTATTTTAATGAAGAAGAGAAAGCCCTGCTGAAAAAACAGGCTGTCGGGGATATCTGTTCACGCTTTTTTGATGCGAAAGGGAACATTTGCAGCGCCGCCATCAATGACCGGACCATCGGCGTCGAGCTTGAAGATCTCAGACTGAAGGAACGCTCCATTTTAGTGGCCGGCGGGAGCAGAAAAGTGACCTCCATACACGGTGCGTTAACGGGGAAATATGCCAACGTTTTAATCATTGACCAGCATACCGCAAGGGCGCTTGTTAATGTTTTGTGACACGTTCAAACCGTTTGCTGAACAAAATTTCAATTACCAATTTACATATGTTCAAAAGTCGGTTATGCTAAAAAATATCTTAACAAAAAAGGAAGTGTGCGAAGGATGTCATTAGCTAACATAATTGATCATACAGCTTTGAAACCGCATACACAAAAAGCGGAAATTCTAACATTAATCGAAGAAGCAAAAACATACAAGTTTGCTTCTGTATGTGTAAATCCCACATGGGTGCAGCTTGCTGCAAAAGAGCTTGAGGGAACAGGAGTTGACGTTTGTACGGTCATCGGCTTCCCGCTCGGTGCCAACACAACGGAAACAAAAGCGTTCGAAACAAAAGACGCGATTTCAAAAGGTGCCACTGAAGTGGACATGGTCATTAACATTGCCGCTTTGAAAGACAAAGAAGATAATGTTGTTGAAGCGGATATCCGCGGTGTAGTGGAAGCTGCAGCCGGAAAAGCGCTTGTCAAAGTCATTATCGAAACGTGCCTTCTGACTGATGAAGAAAAAGAACGTGCATGCCGTTTAGCGGTTTCTGCGGGAGCGGATTTCGTGAAAACATCAACAGGCTTCTCTACAGGCGGCGCAACGAAGGAAGATATCGCTTTAATGCGCAAAACAGTAGGCCCTGATATCGGCGTGAAAGCATCCGGCGGCGTAAGAACGAAAGAAGATGTAGACACAATGGTCGAGGCGGGAGCGAGCCGAATCGGCGCAAGCGCAGGCGTTTCCATTGTAAAAGGAGAAAACGCATCAGGCGGAGACAACTACTAAGAAGCTGACGGAAGGCACATTGCTTTCCGTTGCTTATCTTTCTTTTCTGGGGAAACAGTTATTGTAAGCGAATACAAATAAAGGAGAACACATATGAAGTATTTGATTGGGATTATCGGTTTAATCGTGTTTTTAGGCCTCGCGTGGATCGCGAGCAGCGGGAAAAAAAGAATTAAGATCCGCCCAATTGTTGTTATGCTCATTTTGCAATTTATTCTCGGCTTCATTCTCCTCAATACCGGGGTAGGGAATTTCCTCGTTGGAGGATTTGCAAAAGGATTCAATTACCTGCTTGAATACGCGGCAGAAGGAATCAACTTTGTATTTGGCGGTTTGGTGAATGCAGACCAAACGACATTCTTTATGAATGTTCTCTTGCCAATCGTGTTTATTTCCGCTCTGATCGGGATTCTGCAAAAATGGAAGGTCCTCCCGTTTATTATTAAATATATCGGCCTTGCCCTCAGCAAGGTAAACGGAATGGGAAGACTGGAATCGTATAATGCAGTCGCTTCTGCTATTTTAGGGCAGTCGGAAGTATTTATCTCCTTGAAGAAAGAACTCGGTCTTTTAAATCAGCAGCGCTTGTACACGCTTTGTGCTTCTGCGATGTCAACCGTATCAATGTCAATCGTCGGCGCGTATATGACGATGCTGAAACCGGAATATGTTGTAACGGCGTTAGTCTTGAACTTATTTGGCGGTTTCATTATCGCTTCTATTATTAATCCTTACGATGTTGCTAAAGAAGAGGATGTGCTTCGTGTTGAAGAAGAAGAAAAACAATCCTTCTTCGAAGTGCTCGGAGAATACATCCTTGACGGATTTAAAGTAGCGGTTGTCGTCGCTGCGATGCTGATCGGATTTGTCGCGATTATTGCCTTGATTAACGGTATTTTTAACGCAGTATTCGGTATTTCCTTCCAAGGCCTTCTTGGATATGTGTTTGCTCCATTCGCTTTTCTTGTCGGTATCCCATGGAATGAAGCTGTTAATGCGGGAAGCATTATGGCAACAAAAATGGTATCCAATGAATTTGTCGCCATGACGTCGCTAACGCAAAACGGCTTCGACTTCAGCGGCCGTACGACAGCGATCGTATCCGTGTTCCTTGTGTCATTTGCGAACTTCTCTTCAATCGGAATCATTTCCGGTGCCGTAAAAGGACTGAATGAAAAGCAAGGAAATGTCGTTGCTCGCTTCGGCTTGAAATTATTATACGGCGCTACGCTTGTCAGCTTTTTATCAGCGGCAATTGTGGGCTTGATTTACTGAACTTAATCGAAAAGGATCGGTGAACATAATGAGAATGGTAGATATCATCATCAAAAAACAGAACGGTAAAGAACTCACCACAGAAGAAATTCAATTTTTCGTGAACGGCTATACGGATGGAAGCATTCCTGATTATCAGGCAAGCGCGCTTGCCATGGCGATTTTCTTCCAGGATATGAGTGACCGTGAACGTGCGGACTTGACGATGGCTATGGTGAATTCCGGTGAAACGATTGATCTTTCTGCCATTGAAGGAATTAAGGTCGACAAACACTCTACCGGCGGCGTCGGCGACACGACAACACTCGTTCTCGCCCCGCTTGTTGCGGCTCTTGACGTGCCCGTTGCCAAAATGTCCGGCCGCGGCCTCGGACATACGGGCGGGACGATTGATAAATTAGAGGCGATCGACGGCTTTCACGTGGAACTGACGAAGGATGAATTTATTAAGCTCGTGAACCGTGACAAGGTCGCTGTCATCGGCCAAAGCGGCAACTTGACGCCGGCTGATAAAAAACTGTACGCGCTTCGTGATGTAACGGGAACGGTCAATTCCATCCCGCTGATCGCAAGCTCGATTATGAGCAAAAAAATTGCTGCCGGGGCGGATGCGATCGTGCTTGACGTAAAAACGGGAGCGGGCGCCTTCATGAAAACGGAAGAAGACGCGGCTGAACTCGCCAAAGCGATGGTGCGCATCGGAAATAATGTCGGCCGCCAAACAATGGCTGTTATTTCTGATATGTCCCAGCCGCTCGGCTTTGCGATCGGAAATGCTCTTGAAGTCAAAGAAGCGATTGACACACTCAAAGGCGAGGGACCTGAGGATCTTCATGAGCTTGTCTTAACGCTCGGAAGCCAAATGGTTGTGCTTGCGAAAAAAGCCAATACTTTGGACGAGGCGAGAGCGAAGCTGGAAGAAGTCATGAAAAACGGCAAGGCACTTGAGAAATTCAAGGACTTCCTGAAAAACCAAGGCGGCGACAGCTCGATTGTTGACGATCCGGCTAAGCTTCCGCAAGCTGCATATCAAATTGATGTGCCTGCCAAAGAAGCGGGTGTCGTCTCCGAGATTGTCGCGGACGAAATCGGCGTCGCAGCGATGCTGTTAGGGGCCGGACGCGCCACAAAAGAAGACGAAATCGATTTAGCCGTCGGCATCATGCTCCGCAAAAAGGTCGGCGACAAGGTAGAAAAAGGCGAACCGCTCGTGACGCTTTATGCCAACCGCGAAAACGTCGATGAAGTCATCGCGAAAGTCTATGACAACATCCGCATCGCAGCGGAAGCGAAGGCGCCGAAGCTGATTCATACGTTAATTACAGAATAAAAATAACAGCACATCCCATCCTGATTGGGGTGTGCTGTTTTAATTAAAGGATATGATCGATCGGATATTCCTCTTGGCTGATTTTTTTTGTTTTCTCAAACTTTCTTTTGAAATAGAAGATGAGATAGCAAAGGATGATACAAGGGATTCCGCAGAATAGTGCGATTCTTTGATTGGGATCAAAAGCAAGACCGATACAAGAAGCTGAGCATAATAAAAGAGCGGCTATAGGCATCAGAGGATAAAGCGGTGTGCGAAATGTCAGATCTTTTACATTTCCCCCTTTTTTAATAAATCTCTTGCGAAACAAGAGTTGGGACAGCGCAATGCTCATCCAGACCACAACTCCTGCAAATCCAGCAATCGCTACCATCACCACATATACAGTTCCAGGCGCCACGATACTGGAAACGAGAGATAAACAGGATACGGCCATACTGATCATTAAGGCATTTAAGGGAATGCCTTTAGATGTGACTTTCTTAAAACGGGAGCTGATCATGTTTTCATTTGCTAACGACCACATCATACGGGTTGAAGCATATAGGCCTGAATTGGCGACGGACAGCAAGGCTGTTAATATCACGAAATTCATAATATCTGCGGCGTAAGGGATTCCGATCTCTGCAAATACGGCTACAAACGGACTTTCAATCACGCCTGCTTCCTTCCACGAAATCAGCCCGGATAAGACGAACACAGCGCCAATGAAAAAAATGACTGTCCTCCATGCGACATTACGGATGGATCGCGGAATATCCTTTTGAGGATTTGCTGATTCTCCTGCTGTGACTCCGATTAATTCTGTTCCGGAAAAGGCAAAGCTCACAGATATCATGGCGATAAATACGGCGAGAAAGCCATTTGGAAACAATCCTCCATGATCTGTGAAATTTGACAACATAGGAGCATCAGCCGTCCCGTTTAAAGAGATCAGGCCAAACATGGCGGCTCCTCCTAAAATGATAAATAAAATGATGGTGACAATCTTCACGCTGGAAAACCAAAATTCGGTTTCCGCAAATAACTTGACTGAAAATGCGTTGCATACGAAAAGAAGAGCTGCAAAAACCGCGCTCCACATCCATACGCTGCTGTCAGGAAACCAGCGCTGCATGAGAATACCGGAAGCGGTAAACTCAGAACCTACCGTTACCACCCAATTTACCCAGTACATGATGCCGACCATAAAACCGGTAGATGGCCCGATGAATGTTGTGGCGTATTTTTGAAAGGAACCGGTCACCGGCATGGCGACCGACAATTCACCGAGACATTGCATGACGAGGTACATCATCAACCCGCCGATTAAATAAGCGAGTATCGTACCGCCGGGTCCGGCTTGGTTTAGCGTATAACCCGTGCTGAGGAAAAGCCCTGTCCCTATGACGCCTCCCAATGAGATCATAAATAAGTGCCTGCTTTTCATCGTGCGTTTTAGCTGTTGACCGCTGTTCTCCTGAAGATTCACCGTCTCGCCCTCCTTTTAGCTGCCGTTCATTAGGCAGATGAGTTTCTCGTGCCCAAAATACAACCTGCCAGAAGATCACTAGAATTGGGAGCGTTTCATTCCTTTTAATGCGTGTAACAGAACATGAGCTGCGGCTCTGCTTGTCATATCCCGAAAGTCGAGGGTAGGATCAACTTCAACGATTTCAATCCCGGCAACATTGGATTGCTGTGCGATGTAATTGACTGCTTCGAGCAATTCATCTGTATAGAGGCCGCCCGGGCCAATCGCTGGACAGCCGGGTGCATGGGACTGGTCTAAGACATCCATATCAACGGAAATAAAAATGGAGTCTGCTTTTGTTTGAACGGCAGGAAGAATCTCTTTTATCGTCGGGATTAATCCTTTTTCACGAATCATGCCCATCGTGTGAATGTTCACGTTATGTTTTTTTACATATGTTTCATATGCCAGGCTGTTGCTGAATTCTCTGATCCCCAGCTGAATCAAATGTTGGCCTTCAATAATTTTCTCATCCAAAAGGCGGCGGAAGGGAGTGCCGTTTGTCGGCCCCCCGTCCTCCGTATTCCGAACATCGTGATGGGCATCAAATTGAATCACTGCTGTCGTTCCTTTCGTTTGCGTGATCGCTTTTATGGTGGAGTAGCTGATCGAGTTATCTCCCCCTAGTATGAGCGGCACCCAATCTGGATGATCCGACAGCAGAGCATGCATGGTATAGAAGATTTGCTGATGTGACTTTACAATATCAGTTACGTGAATATCGATATCCCCCAGGTCGTAAAGAAAATCTGATACGACATGTCCGCCAAGCTCAGCAGAATAGGCCGATGAATGTTTCAGTGCCTGGCGGATTGTTCCGGGGGCAAAGGAAGCGCCGGAATGACTGATGGAGGATTTTGATAGGGGGACACCTATCAATGCCGGCCCCTTAATGCCTTGGCCGTCCCATTTTGCTATCAGATCGCCCATTTTTGTTACATCCCGGTCTTTAAACGAAGAACCTGCCTCTCTGAGAAAAGGGTATTTATCCAAGAATGGCTCCCTCCCTGTTGACTACAATTGTTCCGTTTTTCATGACTTGATGTACATGATTGACGCCGTAGTGATACGGAATATACATATAATTCGAGGCTTGCCAAATGACAAGATCAGCTGATCGGCCGGCTTTAAGCTGACCGGCTTCTTCTCCTTTTCCTATGGCATGTGCGGCATTGACTGTGACCGCATGCCATATTTCTTCTGCAGTCATTTTCAGATGAAGTGCGGCAATGGACATGATCAGCTGGATATTTTCAGTCGGCGAGCTGCCAGGATTAAAGTCCGTTGCCAAGCTGACACATACACCCTCATCAATCATGTCTCTTGCCCTGGCGTATGTGCTTTTGCCAAGATAAAATGTCGTGCCCGGCAAGAGGACGGCGATCGTTCCAGACTCAGCTAATTTCTTTATGCCTTCGTCTGAGGCGCCTACCAAATGGTCGGCTGAGACAGCCTTTAGCTCTCCCGCTAATTCAGCTCCTCCAAGCGGATCGATTTCATCTGCGTGTATTTTTAACCCGAAGCCAGCCTCAGCCGCTTTTCTTAAATAGCGGCGGGATTGACTGATGGTAAAAACGCCTGTTTCTGTAAAAATATCTGCATAGCTGGCGAGCTCATTCTCTTTGATTTCCGGCAAAAGGTTAAGCATTTGATCCAGAAATTCATCGGGATTGTTTTGATATTCGGGAGGGATCGCATGGGCTCCCATAAACGTGGAGACAAGGTCAACAGGCTGGCTTTCATGCAGTTTTTTTGCGACACGCAATTGCTTCAGCTCTGTTTCTTTTTCCAAGCCATAGCCGCTTTTTACTTCAGCCGTGGTCGTGCCGTAGGATAGCATTCTTTGCAGATGAAAATGGCCTTTTTGCAGCAAATCTTCCTCTGAAGCCGCCCTGGTGTGTTTGACAGTAGACAGAATCCCGCCGCCCTGCGCGAGAATATCTAAATAAGAGATGCCCTGAAGTTTTAGATTCATCTCTTTTTCCCGAGATCCGCCAAATACAAGATGGGTATGCGGATCAACGAGACCTGGCGTTACAAGCCGTCCCGAGCAATCAATGATTTCGTCTGCCTCGTAACCGGCTTCAGCCCCTTTTTTTCCGGCGAACACAATTTTCTGTTCATGGATGCCGACAACAGCGTCTTCGATCACATGAAGATCCTGCATGCTGTTGCCTGCACGGGGGCCGCTGCTTTCCATCGTTAAAAGCTGACCGATGTTAGTGAGAATCGTATCAATTTGTTTCGGCATGTCATCACTCCTTTATTTTTGCATCGGCACGATAATGTCTTGTTTTTTCGCTACTTCAACTGCACGTTCATAACCCGCATCGGCATGGCGGATAATGCCCATCCCCGGGTCGCTCGTTAAGACCCTGGCGAGCCGCTCGTCAGCCAGTTCACTTCCATCGGCAACTGCAACCATACCGGCATGCAGGGAATAGCCCATTCCGACGCCGCCGCCATGGTGGAAGGAAACCCAGCTTGCACCTGCGGCCGTGTTGACAAGCGCATTGAGCACAGCCCAATCGCCGACAGCGTCACTTCCATCCTTCATCGCTTCTGTTTCCCGGTTTGGAGAGGCGACAGACCCGCAGTCTAAATGATCTCTTCCGATAACGACAGGCGCTTTTAGCTCCCCGTTTCTGACCAACTCGTTAATGGCAAGGCCCATTTTTTTCCGTTCTCCATATCCAAGCCAGCAAATACGGGACGGCAAGCCTTGGAACGTGACTTTTTCCTGTGCCATATCGATCCAGCGGTGAAGGGCTTTATTGGCTGGGAACAGTTCTTTTAATAACGCATCCGTACGGTAAATATCTGCCGGATCACCGGAAAGCGCCGCCCAGCGGAACGGTCCTTTTCCTTCACAGAATAAAGGGCGGATGTAGGCAGGGACAAACCCCGGAAAATCGAAGGCATTCTCCAGGCCTTCGTCTTTTGCGACTTGCCGTATATTGTTGCCATAGTCAAATACAACAGAGCCCTTTTGTTGAAATGCCAGCATGGCTTCCACGTGTTTTTTCATGCTTTGCTTCGCAAGGCGTACGTAAAGGTCTGGATTGTCTTGGCGCAAACGATCAGCTTCCTCAAGTGAATAGCCCTCGGGAACATAACCGATTAATGGGTCATGGGCGGACGTCTGATCCGTCACAATATCGATTTTGACGCCTCGGTTCAAAAGTGTGTGGTGAACCTCAGCCGCGTTTCCGAGAAGAGCAATGGATAGAGGTTTTCCTGCCAGCTTTGCCTCTTCAGCCCACGTTAAGGCTTCCTCAATCGAAGCTGTTTTTCGATCGCAGTATTTTGTTTCGATCCGCTTGTCGATACGTTTCTCATCAACCTCGACGGCAATGACGACCCCTTCATTCATCGTGACAGACAACGGCTGGGCGCCTCCCATTCCGCCGAGCCCGGCTGTCAGCGTCAATGTTCCTTTTAAGCTTCCTCCGAAGTGCTGTCTCGCAAGCTCAGCGAAAGTTTCATAGGTTCCTTGCAATATGCCCTGTGAGCCAATGTAAATCCAGCTGCCTGCCGTCATCTGTCCGTACATCATTAACCCTTTTTTCTCAAGCTCGTGGAAATGCTCCCAGTTCGCCCACTTCGGAACAAGAACAGAATTTGCTAAAAGCACGCGCGGTGCCTGCGGGTGAGTACGGAACATGCCAACGGGCTTACCGGATTGCACGAGCAATGTCTCGTCATTTTTCAGTGTTTTCAAAGAATGCTCAATGGCGTGAAAAGCGTCCCAATCCCGTGCGGCTTTGCCAATCCCGCCATATACGATGAGGTCCTCCGGCTTCTCGGCGACTTCCGGATCAAGGTTGTTTCGAAGCATTCGAAGCACCGCCTCTTGTTCCCATCCTAAGCATTCAAGCTCTGTTCCCTTGTTGGCACGGATTGATTTTTTTACATTACTCATATGTTCATCCCCCTCAGTTCTTCATTCTGATAATCAGGTAATAAAGATTCCTTCTTGAGCCAGTCAGTCAAGCGCTCAATGTCATAGGAAAAAACACGGTCCTGCTGAATGGACGGCACGACTTTTCTCATTTCTTGAAAAAGCTGTTTGGTATAGGACGCTGCATGTTCTATGCCTCTGTATTCAACCGCCTGCAATGCGCAAATCGCCTCGATCGCAATGACTCTTCTTGTATTCGCGATCACCTGATAAGCATGCCGCGCAGCGATGGTTCCCATGCTGACATGGTCTTCTTGGTTGGCGGATGACGGAATAGAATCCACACTCGCAGGATGGGCCAGTGTTTTATTTTCAGAAACGAGTGAGGCCGCGGCATACTGCATGATCATTGCACCGGATTGCAGACCGGGATGAGGGCTTAGGAACGGCGGCAGGTCATTCAGCTGCGGATTCACAAGGCGTTCGATCCTGCGTTCTGCGATATTCGCAAGCTCTGAAATTGCGATTTTTAGAAAATCCATGGCAAAGGCGATCGGCTGTCCGTGAAAGTTTCCGCCGGAAATGACTTTGTCACCATCATTGAAAATGAGAGGGTTGTCCGTAGCTGCATTCATTTCAATTTCTAATTTTTCTTTGACATAGCCTAATGTCTGCCAAGTCGCACCGTGTACTTGCGGAATACAGCGCAATGAATACGCATCCTGGACCCGCAGTTCTCCTTGAGAGGTAGTCAGGCCGCTGTCAGACAGATAGAAGCGAATTCGTTCTGCGACATCGATCTGCTCCTGATAGCCGCGGGCTGCGTGAATATCCTCGTCAAACGCATCTATAATTCCTCGCAGCCCTTCAATCGTTAAGCTGGCAATGCGTTCGGTTTGATAGGCTAGTTTTTCTGCTTCAATGTATGCGACCACACCCATAGCAGTCATGGCCTGTGTCCCGTTAATCAAGGCAAGCCCTTCCTTGGATGTCAGTGTTACCGGCTGAATACCGGCTTTTTTCAAGCCCGTCATTGCCGGCATTCTCTTCCCCTCAAAAAAGACTTCTCCTTGCCCGATCAGCGCAAGCGCCAGATGGGAAAGCGGCGCCAGATCCCCGCTTGCGCCAAGTGATCCCTGCTGTGGAATGACAGGATGGACGCGTTTATTTAAAAAGGCAAGCAATTGTTCAATCAGCTCCGCACGTACACCGGAAAAACCTTTTAACAGCGCATTGGCGCGCAAAAGCAGCATGGCCCGAGAAACACACTCAGGAAAAGGATCGCCGACACCGCAGGCATGTGAAAGGATTAAATTCAGCTGCAGCGCCGCCGAGTCTTCTTTCTGAATCAGGACATCGCTGAATTTGCCAAATCCGGTGGTGATGCCGTATATTGTCTTTTCATCGTGTACAATCCGTTCCACTGCCGCTCTGCTTTTTTTCACGCGCTCCATACTTTCCTCGGAAGCCGCTGCCTCTTCAAAATCAAACAGCACACGAGCAACGTCGACTGTTGTCAATGAAGAACCGTCTAAAGTCACCATAAGCCCAACTCCTTTGTCTTTACTTTGATAAAGCGCCCATACAAAAAGGGGCTATGCTGTGAACATCTGTTTTCACGCATAGCCCCCTATCGTCTATGATCTATGGGCTGTTTCATATGTGATTGATTCCAACGCCGAATGTCTCATGCTCAAGACCTTTAATCGGCGCCCCGATTGTTCCGTAAAGCGAGACAGCAATCCAATCGCCCTCCGCTTCACTTTCATAAGGATTTCCCCTCAAAACGGCAAACCTCAGGCCAACCGTCCGAAGCAGCGATCCAAGCAGCATTTCACCTCTGGTCACGCCATGCAAAGCCTCCATCGTCGCATGATAAAGCGCATGTGACTCGCGATAGCCCTCAGATTGAATGACACCGCTCTTTTTGGAAGCGGTTTCAATTGCGGCTACTACTTTATGCGCGTCCATTGATCCTACCTTGCCGAGACAGACCTTCCAGCCATCTCGCTCCAGCTCCCCGACCTGTGTGCTTTCTTCCGCTTCATTCAGCAGCAGAAGAACAGACAGCCGGCCGATCCGGCGCTCTTTGTGCAGTGTCATATGAATCACTCAATTCCTAAAAATTCTGATAACTATTAACTGAGTATTATATTAATTGGTTCAGCAGCAGAAGTCAAAAGGTTTTTTACAGTCTTTAACAAGTTAGATTGCTATTGTAATAGCGTGACAGAGAAAGCAGGACGGGTTTTCTTTCAGCACATTGCACACAGTAGCCAGACAGGAGTGCGGGCGGCGGCTGTCGTACTCTAGATATAAATTTCAATAGAAGAGGAGCGAATTCCAGTGAAGAGCTTAAATTGGGGAATCATCGGTCTTGGCGCAATTGCATCAGATTTCGCCAAAGCGCTGATAGAAGTAAATGGAACAGTCTATGCTGCAGGGTCACGAAGCTTGGATAAAGCCAAGGCGTTCGCCAAGGAGAATCATGTCGAAAAAGCATACGGCAGCTATGAAGAACTGCTGCAAGATGAGAATGTCGATATTGTCTACATTGCCACTCCGCATTCAAACCACTATGAATATATGATGAAAAGCCTTCAGTATCACAAGCATGTTCTTTGTGAGAAGGCGATTACCGTCAATGCGAGGCAGCTAAAGGAGATCATAGACATAGCCAAAGAAAAACAGCTTATTGTGTCTGAAGCGATGACCATCTACCATATGCCGCTTTATAAAAAACTCCGTGAGATCGTAAAGGAGGGTCGCATTGGGCCTCTTAAAATGGTTCAAGTCTCCTTCGGAACGCGCAAACCATACGACGTCACTAACCGATTCTTTAATAAAGAACTGGCTGGCGGCGCACTGTTAGACACGGGAGCCTATGCGCTCGCTTTCGCAAGGTATTTTCTCACGAGCCAGCCGAATGAGATCCTCAGCACGGCCAAGCCGGCTGACACAGGTGTAGACGAGCAGTCAGGCATCATCTTAAAAAACGCCGACAACGAAATGGCTGTCATATCGCTGACAATGAGGGTGAAAATGCCAAAAAGAGGCGTAGTTGCTGGAGAAAAGGGCTTTATCACAGTCGACGACTTTACAAGGCCGGACAAAGCCGTCATTACGTACGCACATGGAAAAACAGAGTTGATTGAAGAAGGAGAAACGGCAAAAGGGTTGAACTATGAAGTAGAGGATATGCAAGCAGCAGTCCTGCACCAAACAAGCAGCCAGACCATCAGTCTCTCCCTGGATGTCATGAGCATCATGGACAATGTTAGAGTACAGTGGGGCATTACCTACCCGTTTGAATATGAAAACATCCGGCCTTCATAGCGGGCCGGTGTTTCTTCATATCAATGTTTTTATACATATTACATTTTAGGGATGAGTGAAGAATTAAATATGAACATCCGTTTATTGTATTTATGTTTCTAAATGTCATTTTGAAATACAGAGATTTTTCTTGGGAACCTTCCATAAGTATAAATCGTACCTAAATTATGAACCTTTATACAAAGTAACGAAAAAACTGCAGCTGAAAATTTTGTTGAAGTGAAAAAGGCATTGCATAGTACGTGGATCTTTTCACATTTAATATCTAGGTTAAGGTTGATCGTTAGAAAAACTTGTTTCGTTCAGTTGAAAAAGAGGAGGTGAGGGTTTATGTCAAGGAAATTACTTGGGAAAATAATGATGGTTCTTGGTGCAATTGCTATGGCAATAAATGTGATGTTTTTTAAATCGGGTGAGTATTATGATGTGGTACGTGGAGCATCTTTTGTGATGTTTATACTGGGCATTATTTTGGTTCCTACTTACTCAAAATCCCAGAAAGACTAATATCGTCGTACGAAACTAGCACTAAGAGGTATTTATGACCCCTGTGCTTTTTTCTTATTAATTGACATATTTTTAAATTATAGTTATTATTTGTTAATATAGTGCAAGGTATTCTTTAATGGATTTTTATGATTGATAGCGATTAAGGTAAAACTAAATTTATGCTTAAAGAGGCTGGAGACATGAAAATTACTATACCACCTATAAACTTAGGACGACTGATTTTCTTAAATAGAATTGAAAAGGGAATGACTCAAGATCAGCTTTCAAAATCTATTTGCTCTGTTCCCTATTTAAGCAAGTTGGAAAATAATAAGATTAACCCAAGTGAGGATATTCTCTATCACTTATTAAAAAGACTTGATATTGAAATTGAGAACGTACAAAACGAGTACAAGGAACTGATCTACGTTCTTGAACAGTGGTATGAGTCTATTATTATCAAAGATAACCATCTTATTGATTATTATAAAAAGAAAGCGAGAAATTATCAGAAGAAAAAACTGCCACCAGATCTTTCTAATTTTGTTCAGTTGTTAGAGATCAGATGTGCTTTATATGTCAAAGATATAGACATTGCTTCGAAATATATAATGAATTTACGAAAAGTTGAAAAAAATATGTCGACTATGGTATGGAACTATTTCACATATTTTAAAGGAATTTTTTATTGCATGAAGTCTAATTACTTTAGGGCGAAAAGCTTATTTTTAGAGGCCGAACAGGGATTTATATCAGAAAAAGCCGAACAAATTCCCGAGCTTTATTACCATCTAGCTTTTGTCAATAGCCAGCTTCATGATATCTCGATGGCTAATTATTATGCAGAAAATGCAAAGCATTTGTTTACCCAGCAATTAAAATATAACCGTATTATTGAATGTGATTTAATTATCGGAATTAATCTGACAAGACAAGAACGACACATTGAGGCAAGAGAAAAATTTGAAACAATTATTAATATGTGCAAATTAAACAAATGTCATCATTTGTGTGCGAAAGGTTTACACAACTTAGCATACCTTGAATCACAAATTGGAAACAATCGAGATGCTATTAAACTATATGAAGAAAGCCTTTTATTTAAAGAGGAGAATGAAAATTCCTATTTAAATACACTGCTCCATCTATCAGAGGAACATCTGAAGCTTAATGAAAAAGAAAAAGCCTATAAAATTTATAATAAAGTTATTATGTATTATTCTACATATAATCTATCAAAAGAATACTACTATAAGGCAAAAGTAGAAAAACTAAAATTTGATGGAAAAATCAAAGAACTGATTACACTCCTTGAAGAAGAAGTCATTCCCTATTTTGAAGAGATAAATAATATTATCTATTTGAGCAAAATTCTTTATGTTACAGCTGACATGTTTGAAAAAGAAAGAAAGTATAAAAAAAGCAGTGAATATTATCAAAAAGCTTATAGATTGTTGTCCTTGAAGAAAGGGGTGATATAGATGGGTTTTAAGAGAAATTGTCTACAGGCTGTCTTAACTAGAGGTATTTTCACAGGTGCGGAAATTCTAGTATTAAATGAGGTAATTAGTGACTATTCTAAATTATTGGTAGATCATCCAGACCCAAACTAATTACATCTCATTGGTAAAGGTTATTTAAACCAGTCTAATTATTTTATTTTGATTTAACATTGCTTTAAAGTGAGAAAAATATGTATGACTTATATATTAGAATTAAAGGGAGGACTTTCATATTTGTTTGAATTCATCATTATTACTGCAGCCTTTATTTTAACCATTGGAGCAGCAATAGTCCTTTATTTTAAGAAGATAAACAATAATCCTTTTATTGCGATAGACTATGCAAAAAAAAGGAGAGAGAAGAAAGATGTTTCTCTGATCATTACAAGAAATCAAACTGAGTTGGTCTCTATTAATCCTGACATTACCATGCCTTTAGCCAGTACAGTGAAAATAATAGTGGCAATCGAATTTGCGAGGCAGGCAAGTAAAAACATAATTGATGTAAATACCTCCATACCTAATGAACAGCTTCTTAAGTATTATCTAGAGGGAACTGATGGAGGAGCACACAAGCTATGGATCAATAAGTTTAATAATAAGCCTTCCTATACTCTTAAAGAGATTGCTATCGGTATGATAGCCTTCAGTTCAAATGCCAATACAGAGTTTCTTATGGACTATTTAGGTTTGAATACCATTAATAAAGTGCCAGAAACTTTAAATCTTAGTCATCATACAATGATATTTCCAATCGTATCTTCTTTGTATATACCTTCCTATATTAGCCAAAAAGAACAGATTAAAAAGAAGGATCAGTTATTAAAACGTTTGACCGAGATGCCTGAAAAAGAATACATAGATTATTCTCTTACCATTCATCAGCATCTTAAAAATAAGGAAAAGCATGAATATATGGAAAAAGTTTATCTTGAATATGAGTTCCAGAAAATCTGGTCTGAGCGCTTGCCGGCAGGATCAGCATCTGATTATCTTAAGGTAATGAGAATGATCAATTGTAGGGAACAATTCAATCAGGACATGCAAACTCATTTAGAAAAACTGCTAGGCTATGCTCTGTTTTCTAATGAAAACAATAGGAAATGGATAGAGAGAGGCGGCTTTAAAGGAGGTTCCACTTTATTTATATTCACTTATGCTTCTTTTTCAACAGATAAGGATGGAAATCAGACAGAGCTTGTTTTCTTCTCTAATAATCTAAATGCATTTACAGCCAAACAATTACAGCTTAATTTTAATCAATTTGTCCTTAACACTTTAAAAGACGAATCTTTTAGAAAAAAACTAGTAAACTAATATCCGAAAGCATAATATATTTCTATCATGCCAGATTAATAGAAAATGGGGGTTTTAAGACTTGATGTCAGAGAAACCCTCATTTTTTTTCAATTTTTTACTTTTAAGACACGATATTCGGTGTCTATTCCTAGCGATCAATCCATATATTGTGTGATTGAATTTTCCAAAAGGACTCCCAAGATTTTCTCGCAGCCTGAACATAATATGTTTCTATTATGCTTTATTCACAGTCAATTTTTTTAGAAAGCTGCTCGGAAATTCAGAAAAGAAAGGCTAAAATCATATGAGTTTTATCAATACCATATTTTCCTATTAATGATAGAATAAGATATATAATATATGAATGAAAGAAGGTAGCCGTTTGTCTTGAAAAAAGTTATGTTTCTTGTTCCTATACTGCTATCCGGTATACTTATATTCCACTTCATGATTGTTATCTTAAATGTCATGCCAATGAATCCAATCTCCAACAAATATAAGAAAGAAATCAGTGAATATATGGAACCTATATTCGTTCAAAACTGGCACCTGTTTGCTCCAGATCCGGTTTCACATAATGAAATCATTCAAGTTAAGGTCGGATTTGAGAGAGAGAGTAAATCTGATTGGATTGATATTACTACTCCCATGATTGAAGAAATGCATAAAAATTACTTTAGTCCTCTGAACAGAATGGCCCGGATTTCTAGTGGAATTATTTCAGAACTCACTTCAGAAGATGATTTAGTCATCGATTACCGAAAAAAGTTGGAAGAATCCGAGAGAGAGAAAGGAAAAATTAAGAAGTTAGATAAGCAACGAGACGAAAAGTTTCAGCAGAATGAGGCAATACTCTATCGCTTCGGTAGTTCGTATGCAAAATACCTGTTTCCTGATAAAAGAATAGCTAACATTGAACTGCGAATTTTAAGGCAGAAGAACACGCCTTTTTCGAAGCGTGACAACAGAGTGGAAAATCCTTGGTATGTGGTAAAGCAATTTAAAGAGAAAGAAATTATTGAAAATGTAGTACCGACTTTATAAGGGAGTGAAGGAGTTGTCTGCCTTTCAGATAAAAGCATTGCCGGAAAGAATCTTTGATTTTTCAAGTAGAGAGAATTACTTAAAAGGGGCTAGTCTTCTAAGAATAGGATTTGGAATTGTAATTCTGTACAATTATGTGCTGCACTACTCCCAGCGTTATTTTTTATGGAGCAGCGAAGGTTTGCTTGGTTCGAACAGAGGAATGTATAGTCTCTATGCACTGAACGATTCACGAATATATTTTGATTTACTCTTTCATCTAGGGGTAATAATCGCTTTCCTATATACCATTGGTTTTATGGGAAGAATAATTGGAGTCTTTAATTACGTTTTTACGTATTCCCTTATTCAGTGTAGCCACTTTCTGTCAGATGGTGGAGATAACCTGATGTATTTATTTTTGTTTTATCTTCTTTTTGCAAACACTACTGCTTATTTTTCATTAGATGCAGCGAAGTTTAAAGCCAGTTATCTCAAGAAGAAGGATACGGCATTCTTTAAAATAAAAATGGTCTTTCACAACTTTGCAGTCCTTGCCTGTGTTATTCAAATTAGCATCTTGTATATGGCTTCGGGTTTATATCAAGTTATGGGGGAGATGTGGAACAGCGGAACAGCTATTTTTTATATCCTTCAAGTAGATCTCTTTTCCAATCCACAGTTACGTGAACTTTTCTTAAATAACGATTTACTTTTAGTGTTTACAGCGTATGCTGCTATTATGGTTAAATTAGCATTTCCCTTTCTATTATTCAATCAAAAAACCAAATACATTGCTGTATTCTTGATGGTATCTTTCCATGTAGGTATAGGCATTGCCATGGGTCTGGTTACCTTTTCACTAATCATGATCATAGCTGATCTCCTCATGATATCCGATCGAGAATATGCTCAATTCTACACGTTTATTAAGCAAAAGTACCATCGTTTACGTATATTTTTGAGGCTTATCATGCGAAAAAAAATAGGGAAATCAACTACAGTACAATCCTTTAAAATCACTGTTTTTTATGACGGATGGTGTCCTTTCTGTATTAACAGTGTAAATCGCTTAAAACGAATGGATTATTTTGGTTTGTTGGACTGCTTATCGTTTAGAGAAGAAGGGGTGAGGGATGAATATAAATTGGATTTAAACAAACTTGAAAAACGAATGCATAGCAAAAGTTCGAAAAGTTCAGTAAAGGAAGGAATCTTTGCCTTTATTCAAATTGCAACGAGACTGTTACCACTGTGGCCGATTCTCCCAGTGCTTTATTTAGGCAAGTTATTTGGCTTGGGTCAACGAGTATATGATTATATTGCTTCTAATCGAAGTATTGTCCCAGCTGGCAAATGTAATCATGATTGCTTTATCAACAATAAAAATCAAAAAGTATAGGAGTGCTGTTCATAATGAAACAAAAAATTTTAGGTGCGGCCCTAGGAGCTGTTTTAGTCGCTACCGTTTTCTACAGCTCAACTTCTGCTTCTGCTGCAACAAGCTCTAATAACAAAAAAGTTGTAAATGATCAGAAAGAAGAAGTGAGACCTCAGGCAGTGGCAAAATGGGTGCTTGCAGGAGGGAAATTTGTTGCAAAACAATTTACAAGCGCATGGGCTGCAGATCAGTGGGGCACTGCAAGCTCCAAGAAAGAATATGTTCTGAATAAAGATGAACTGGAAGTGCTGTTCGACCAATAATAAATCAGATAATCTAGAAGCGAATGCGTATAGCGGACGCTTCTTTTTCTTCGGAGGAGACATGAGCAAAAATGTCAAGTGTGTTCTGATTGCGATCAACAGTATTCTTGTTGTTTTTCTTCTACTAGCTGGATGTGCATTCTACTATTTTAAAGCCAGTGATGTTCAGTATATAGTAAATTTCATAAATGAAAATCCAGAAAAAGTGAGTTTTATTCTAGTTGAAAACGGAGAAGAAGTTATCAGCATTTCAGAGAATAATAAAATGCCATTAGCAAGTGTATATAAGATTATGATTGCTATAGAGTTCATTAAGCAGGTGGAAAAAGGGATAATCAACCCTAAGGAACAGATACCCTTAAAAAAATTAGAAGACTATGTGCTCATTAAAAGAGAGAATGATAACCATAAAAAGTGGTTAAATAAAATTAAAACGATTAAAGGAGAAAAAGCAAAGACTATTCAGTTAGAAGAAATTGTAAGGAGTCTCTTTACTCATAGTTCAAACCCAAATACTGATTACCTGCTGGACAAACTTGGATTGGAAAACGTCAACAATACTATAGCTGAAAACTATAAACCTCATGATAAACTCTATCCCATTAGTTTAAGCGAATTGACCCACCACTATATAAAGTGGAAGTATAAGGACTTTACTTCTAAAGAAACAAATGACAGAATCACAAAACTTAATTATGAGGAATATACCCACCTCATAACCTCTATTCAAAAACTGATTGAGCAAGGTAAATATCCGAATTACAAAAATTATCAGCCTACATTAGAGGAACAAGAAACTATGACGAGATACCTTCCTAAAGCAAGCGCAAAAGTATATTCAGATTTATTGGGTCATATTAACAAAGATAAATTTAAATATAAAAAGGAACTTTTAAGACTATTAGCTATTAAAACAAACAAAGAAATGTACATTGGTGGAAAAGACGGAAGAACGCTGAATATAATTAATAAAACAATATTTGCTAAAGATAAAGAAGGCAACACGACGGAGATTGTGTTCTTTACAAAAGATCTAGACTATGAGGAATATCAGAAGATTGACCATAATATTGATGAATTTATACAAAAGCTTTTAGACAAGGAATTATACCTGAATGCCGAGTAGGAAAAACTTAATAAAAATAAGGTTTAAACACCTATTATTTTTTGTGATATTCATCATATTTCTCAATACCCTATATTTATATTTAATGGTAATATATTACTTAGAAGGAGGTGGTTAATGTGAAATTGAATAAAAAAGCAATGGGTATCGTACTTGGAACTGCAATTCTTATATCGGCAGGTACATATTCATCTGCTAATGCTGCTGCAAATAATACTGACTATCAAAAAAGGATCGTGGTAGCAAACGAACAAGGAACAGTTGAGCCATATAGACTTAAAGCATTATGGAAAGGTGTCAAAGCTGTTGGATCGGCTGCAAAAGCAGCTTATGATGTCGGAATAAGTGCAGCTGATAAAGTTGGAATGTGGTTAGTAGGAGGAGCAGTGGAGCAAACTGACTCGTCTACTCCTGAAGAGATGGAAGTCATATTTGACCGCTAGGCAAGATAATAGCTCCTAGTGACTTTTAATTTCCTTCTCAAAAAGAGTTTAAATAGACGTCTCACTTATCGAATCCACGAAGATTAAATGTTAGAAACCGAAACAAACAAGAAAAGTGGGTATCAACCCCAAAAAAAGCAAAATACAAAAAGAGGCAGGGGATATAATATTCCAGTCTCTTTTTGTATTCTACTTTTTTATAAAGTCGGTGGTTCTGCTAATTTTAGTTAATCACCCTGATTTGTATTGAAGCAATTTTCGATGATTTTGCTATGTGCAACTATTGACCAGTGGACAAAGTCAGAGGCATAAATGTAATAACCGCTGTTTATCGTATCCATAAGTTAAAAGGTGTTCTTTCGGACTTGATATAATTTATAAGTGAAGTGTTCATCTAAACAGACTCGTACTTTTTATAAACTTTTTTTTGATTAAGGATTGTTTTATCATAATCGACAACTTTAAAGATCGAATAAGCGCATTCATAACATCCGTACATGGAAAAACAGAGTAGATTGAAGAAGGAGAAACGGCAAAAGGGTTGAACTATGAAGTAGAGGATATGCAAGCAGCAGTCCTGCACCAAACAGGCAGCCAGACCATCAGTCTCTCCCTGGATGTCATGAGCATTATGGACAATGTCAGAGAACAGTGGGGAATCACCTACCCGTTTGAATATGAAAACATCCGCCCTTCATAACGGGCCGATGTTTCTTCATAGAGGAATGTAAGCGCTTAAAAATTTAATAAAAAAGTGAGGCGAATTGTTTAGATGTTCAACCGATTGTTCCGTGTATGTTTTCTGGCAGCCCTTATCATGGCCTTCACCCTGCCAAACTCCGTCTATGCGCAAAAAGCAGAAAAACCAGTATTTAAAGAAGTCAGCGTCCATGACCCTTCCATCATTGAAACAAATGGCACCTTTTACGTTTTTGGATCTCATCTCTCTTCAGCAAAAACGAATGACCTCATGCAATGGCAACAGCTGACCACCAGCGTAAGCAACAATAATCCTCTGATTCCCAATGTCTATGAAGAATTAAAAGATACCTTCGAATGGGCGCAATCCGATACCCTTTGGGCGGCTGACGTCACACAGCTGGCGGACGGCAAATACTACATGTACTACAATGCCTGCCGCGGCGATTCGCCAAGATCCGCCATGGGTGTTGCCGTCGCTGACAACATCGAAGGACCATACAAAAACAAAGGCATCTTTTTGAAATCAGGCATGGAAGGCACAAGCAGCGATGGAACACCGTATGACGCAACCAAACATCCGAATGTCGTTGACCCGCATACCTTCTTTGATAAAGACGGTAAGCTGTGGATGGTGTACGGATCATACTCAGGCGGCATTTTCATTCTTGAAATGAATCCGAAAACGGGCTTCCCGCTTCCTGGGCAGGGATACGGGAAAAAACTGCTCGGCGGCAACCACAGCAGAATCGAAGGCCCGTATGTTCTCTATAACCCAGATACCAAGTACTACTACTTATACCTATCATATGGCGGTCTCGATGCAACAGGCGGCTATAACATCCGTGTGGCCCGCTCCAAGAAACCAGACGGCCCTTACTATGACGCGGAAGGCAACCCAATGCTTGACGTTCGCGGCAAAGAAGGCACATTCTTTGACGACCGCTCCATTGAACCTTATGGCGTCAAACTCATGGGCAGCTATTCATTTGAAACAGAAAACGAAAAAGGAACCGGCTATGTCTCACCAGGCCACAACTCCGCATATTATGACGAAAAAACCGGACGCTCCTATTTAATCTTCCACACCCGCTTCCCGGGCAGGGGGGAAGAACACGAAGTCAGAGCCCATCAAATGTTCATGAATAAAGACGGCTGGCCGGTTGTAGCGCCATATCGTTACGCAGGTGAAACACTGAAAGATGTAAAACAAAAAGACATCACAGGAACTTACAAGCTCATCCAGCACGGAAAAGACATCTCAGCAGACATCAAAAAAACCACCAACATCCAGCTCAACAAAGATCACACCATTTCCGGGGAAATGACCGGAACATGGAAGAAAACCGAAAAAAATACAGCTGAACTTACGTTAGCAGGCAAGAAGTATAATGGCGTATTTTTACGCCAGTGGGATTCGGTAAGAGAGAAGAACGTGATGACGTTTAGTGTGTTGAATGGCAGCGGTGAGGCTGTTTGGGGATCTAAATAAGATGGAGAAACGCCTTCGAGGGAAGGCGTTTTTTCATTGCTTCTTTACTTTAGAATCCATAGTATTAATATGAGGCAAGAAAAATATTTATCAGAAAGGGAGAAATCTATTGAAAAAAACAATCAAAGTTGCTGCAGCAGTGATTCAAAACGATAGAGATATGATTTTATGTGCACTTCGTTCGCCAACCATGTCTTTGGCTAATCTATGGGAATTCCCAGGAGGGAAACTTGAAGAGGGAGAGAATGCACGAGAAGCTCTTGTGAGGGAAATTCATGAGGAGCTTTGTTGTAAAATTGAAGCAGGTGAAATTATCGCTGACATTCATCACGAATATGAGAAAGTCGTTGTTAATTTGATTTCTATTCAAGCGAAAATTGTAGAGGGTGAACCTGTTGCCCAAGAACATGCGGAACTCAGATGGGTGCCCGTGAGTGAACTTGAGTCACTTGAATGGGCACCTGCTGATATTCCAACTGTAAATGCACTAGTTAATTAAATCAACATACAAGTTTTCTGGGACAGGCTGATGGAGCTTCCATATTACATTCATAGGTTTGTCCCCATTGCTTGATACGTAATCAACTTTACCTAGATAAATAAAAGGTAAGGTGATGTCATGCATTTCGCTAAATTTACGTACGAAAAGATGTATTTTATATTCTTTTTGTCTATGGTTAATAAAATTCTGACCTACAGGAGAATCATGTGATGTTTGATTTTGACTTTGCCAGTGAAAATGATGGGGATCTATAAAGTAATCTTTATATAATAAATGGTCCTCAACTTTTTCAGATTTATTTAATGTGATAAAAATTAAGTAGTTATTGTTAACTCTCCTTACTCCTTCTCGCCACGTTCCCTCTTGATCAGTTGATTGAAATAAATGTATGAGTTCATTTCTAGTATATGTTTGATACAAGGTGAGTTGTAGTTCACTAGATAAAAGTGCTTCTATATTATTCATACGTCTAAATTCGGTTAAACCATATTGGATACGCTCCTTAATATAAGGACCAAACTGAGGATGGCATAAACGTTCAATAATATTTGATTGTAGTATGAACGTATTTTCCTCCACTGTACCAAAACTCCATTGTTGTTTCTTATGTGGTGTGGCTAAACGCTCCATAGATCGTTTAATCAAGTTGTCGTGTATATTAGTATTTTTGATTTGTAAATGAAATGTATCTTCTAAAGACTTTTTAACATCATCTACAGTGATTCTTTGTATATTAAATCCACATTGTAACACTAATAAATCATAAGGCCACTTAATCGGAAACTGTTGCTCTAACCAGGATACCATTCTTAGAACTAACGAATCATTTAATACTTCTTTATCTAAAGAATGAAGGTCATCCATTTTTCTTTTCGTTTCGACCCAAGACTTATATTTTTTTATAAAAAAGGTAAGCCCTGGAGCTTGATCTGAATAAAGAAAATCAAGTAGCTCTGGGGAACGCCCAATATCTCGTTTAAATTGATAATATAATGTTTTTAGCATAGCTGCTGAATTTAGTTTAATACTATCAATTTTGTGTAAAATCTCTTTCTTCGTTACAGATGCAAGATCTACATAAGATCCACCTGGTAAGTCTGCAAACTCATGGGTAACTGCAACTCGCAACGAATCTTTATCAAACGATTTTTGACTTGTTTGTCCAGAAAGGGCTAGCGGTATGACAAATGATTTTTGATAGTTTCCTATAAAATCTAGTACCGTTACAAACTCTTTATCATCAGCCTTTCTTAATCCTCTTCCTAACTGTTGAATAAATATGGTTGGTGACTCAGTTGGCCTCAAAAAAAGCAGTAAGTTTAATTTTGGTATATCAATGCCTTCATTAAAAATATCTACTGTGAAAATCAGTTCTAAACTATGATGCGGATCTTCAAGTTCTCTAATCACTTTCTGACGTTGTGCTGAGGAATCTTGCCCTGTTAAATAAGTTGTATGGAATCCTAATTGATTAAATTCTTGGCTCATATATTGGGCATGTTCAACGTTAGTACAGAAGCCCAACCCACACATTTTTTCTCCGTGAAAACCGTACATGTTTATCATCTTTATTACATAATCGACTCGCTCATGATTTTTCAAATGATTGACCAATGAACGTTCATCGTAGACCCCGTTTGTTATTTTTACTTTATTGTAATCAACAGTATGATCCGGAATTCCAAAATAATGAAATGGGGCAAGCAATTCAGCTTCTAACGCATCTCGAAGGCGGATTTCATAGACAACATTATGATTGCAGATTTCAAGTACATCTTTACCGTCTAAACGTTCTGGAGTTGCAGTTAATCCTAATAAGAATTTAGGTTTAAAGTAATTCAACACTGATTGATAGGTAGAGGCTTCTGCATGATGAAACTCGTCAATGACAATGTAATCAAATTCATCTGGTGCAAACCGTTTTAATGTTTCTTCTTTATACAAGGTTTGAACTGTGCTAAATAAAAACCTTTTATTCCATTCTTTTTTCCATCCAGTTAACAATCCAAAGTTATCATGGTCATTTGTGACTTTTTCAAATGTTTCAATGGCTTTAGTTAGTAACTCCTCACGATGAGCGATAAAAAGATATTTTTTTGGTTGATATTCGGAAAAATCAAATGCTGCAAGATATGTTTTTCCTGTACCAGTTGCAGCGATAATAACAGCCTTTTCCTCACCTTGTTCTCTCGTTTTCTTGAGGTTTTTAAGCGCTATTTCTTGCATGGCATTAGGTTGTATTTTTGTTTGGTAAAGAGAGTTTTGAGAGACGAGAGACGCGCTCATTTTGTGATTAGCTGCTTGAAATTCTTCATAAGCTTTTAAGAACTGGTCATCGACCGGTTGTGTTTTTTCGAGCCATACTTTATTAAAGACATCTTTTGTTTGTTGAAAAATAGGAAGATATTTTGTATCAGGTATTCTCGCATTTAGCTCATACCCAGTGGTCAGAGCGGATTGCGAAAGATTTGATGATCCAATAATGACACTATGTTGCCCTGAAAGACGTTCAAATAAATAAGCTTTTGTATGAAAAGATTGACGGTAATCATTCACAATTCTTAAGTCGACATTTTGAAATTGCATGAGTTGTTTAAGGGCTTTAGGTTCAGTAATTCCCATATATGTTGATGTGATAATACGAACAGGCACATTACGTTTATTGAGCTCTTGTAGTGGTGGAATAAGAAGTTGGACGCCAGACCATCTTGTAAAACTGACCATAAAATCCACACGATCAGCAGTTAACATTTCATTCTTTAATGTTTTAAAAAAATTATCATCCGCTCTATGGTTTCCGAGTAGGTTCAACCGTGATAGCGAAAAGTGCTCCGACACAGGAAGATCCAGGTCACCTACATGATAAAGAACTGAAGAAAGTGGTATTGCAAAGGCAGTATCATTACCAAGATCAGAAGATATTTTTTGGGTTAATTCAACTGCCTGATTATGTTGTCCGTGATGAACAAGCGTTTTGATTTTTTCGCCAAATTGTTTTGCTATATGTAAAGTTAAAATTTCCGTATATTCTTTCGGTAAAACAGGCTGAAAACGATGTTCTATTGGATAAAGCTTATGCTTATCTTGCAATTCTTCATGAAAACCACTGTTTTTTTTCATTTTTTCTCTCTCCATATTTAGATAGATATCATAATTTTATCATTATTATTGACTATAGGTAACAGATATTTGTAAATGGCATCGCGCATCAAATGAGGATAATTGTACCTACACTTATAGTCATGTGTAAGCTCGATTTCACTCGCAGAAAAGTGAAATGAAAAGGATGATAGATAAATATACTTATCTATATTCTCTGCAAGACAAACCTTTTTACCTATTTATCCAATATGACCCATCATGTAATATGAAAATAGTCTGTATTGTCAAGAATTGACACAGTTTGATAGAAACACGAGGTGTTGCGGCATGCATAGTGAAATGTTGTTACATTCGGTAAAAGCCGACTTACATGAAAAACAGGAACAGATCCATCAGTTAAAACGAGTGCTACACGAAATCAGGCAAATTAAACACGAATTTTCCGAGGCCCAGCATCTCATTCACCGGCCTCATCTTAACCGAGAGGCATGGAGAGGAACACATGCTGAGCGGTTTGAGGATATTCGTGAAGGAATGAACAAAGCATATCGTCAAATCAAAAGTGAACAGGTCAGCGGAATCATCGAAAGCATTGAAGGAAAAATTCACTCATTAGAGGGCGACGTATACTCCATAAGACGCCAAATCACGAGGATAGAGCATGAAATAGAGAAGGAAAAACATAAAAAGTGAGGTGAGCACAAATGGCACAGGAAATTAAAATGGTGTATGGCACAGTGAAGCAAGGACTTTCTCAGCTCAAGAATTCAGCTGAACTAAAATCCTCCTTGCCCGGTCATCTCTCAGGCAGAAACCATTTGAATGTTGTGAAGTCCATCGAGCAATTAAATGAGGACATCAAGGAGCTCACTGAAGCATATGCGTCCGTTCTGGCCAAACATATCGCACAAACGGAAAGCGCAGTAAATGCCATGAAGGAAACAGACGAAAACATATCATCTTCCATGAAATAAAGCGCGGGAGGACAAGGGATTGAAAACATTAGATGTCCACGCTCTTCACGAGGGCATTCAGCATACGATTGAGAAACTGGACAAGCAAAAACAGCAGCTGGAGAAGCTGGAAAAAAGCGTTGAACACCTGGCTGGCATGAAGGATGCGCTAAAAGGAAAAGGCGGAGATGCCATCCGGACCTTCTACGAGGAGTGCCACAAGCCTTTTCTCCTTTTCTTTGGCATGTTTATCGACGAATACAAAAAAGTGCTGAAACAAACGCAGCACGGGATTTCCTCAGTAGAATCTGACTCCCATGGCATGATTGCAGAGGCTTTTCTCTCACACGATGCAAGACACGGGGTCAAGCATGCACGAGAAGTGACAGAACAGCTCACAGACGCAGTCAATCGGCAGACATCAGCCATCGACCACATCGTCAGCCTGCCGACAGTCAATGATACCTTTTTCCGGATGGAAACAGAACAGGCTGAGCGGCTGATTACAGACACCCTGCATAAGCTCTTTCAATTTGACGGCCAGCAAACCCAAACACTAGAAACGGCAAAATCAGACTTTCAAACGATGAAAAAATACATTGATCAGCTCGAAAACATGTACACCGGCCCGAAAATTGAAATCACAGGCTACAAAAGCGGCTCCATCCTGAAATCACAGGGGGAAGAAAACATCAACCAAACCTTCGGCGCCATTAACCCGCAAATGAAGCAGGCGGATGATTCTCCGATGGAGATGATGTTGAAGAAACTGGAGAAACATAAGCAATCAAACGTTGATTCTGTGATAATGGATGACAAACAACAAAAGATCGAGCGTGAGATTTATGGTGATGACAGTAACTTGACGGTACTGCAGAAAGAAGCAGCAGCCCACCCGAAAGTCTATGGAGACATACGGGTGATAAATGATAAACTATATAATCATAAAGGATTAAAAAAGATAGATACGATTCAAGTGATTGACGAGCTAGAAAGTGATACTGCAAGCATGGACTACGTCGGCGGCAAATATTTTGTATATGAAAATGGCCAAATTGTGAGAGAATTCTACGCTGGAGGGAAAAAGCGGCTAGAAGAAGTTTCTTACATTCCAGAGGATAAAGTTGGCGGAGCTAAGCCACTTGATTCATTTCTTGCCGGAACTCAATATGAATTTATTGAGTGGGTAAGCCCTCAGGGTGCTGTTAAAAAATTGGCGGTCCGAGGCGGGAAACGCGTTGTCACAGATGTGGCTAAACATGTTGCGGAGAAGGAAAGTAAGGGTGAGGTTAATAAGGTTGCTGCTAAGGTTACAGGTAATATCCAGACTGGTGGCCGAGAACTTTCAATTGATGAATATCTTAAACAATTAGACAAAGCAGATGAGATGTACAAAGTATTTAGAAAGTCAAAAACTGATGTTCAGTCTATCGCTAATAATACAGGAATGACTAAACAAAGAGTACAGAGAATTAAAGAGCATTTGTTTATCAGAGAGCACAAGAAGGAACACGGAATAGGTCGATTCGATCCAGATTATGAAATCGCAAAAGCATGGGATAGACTTCAAAGAGGGACTTACCATAAAAATGATATTGATTTATTAAATCATGAACTTTTTGAATCGAAATTTGAAGGGATATTCAAGACGGATTATAGGACGGCACACGATAAAACAGTAAAGTCCGGACGACCTTGGTATCCACCAGAGGAGGAGTAAAAATTGGCTTCATACGTTTTATTACTAAAAGAATATGAAGATGATGAAACTGTGGTTTACAAATTTGGACCTAATGAAAATACTATGGGTAAAATTAAATTAAATAAAATAACTAGGAAGTTTTCAGAGTTAGAAGAAATTCCTGATAAAGATCTCCCGTCAACATTTTATTTTGATCGAGCTGCACAAAGATTAGCTGTTTGTTTAGTAAGAGAAGGAGGTGTATTTCCAGAAAAAACAGCTTTTGAGTCTTAGCCTATGATAAAACCTTGATTGGCAAAACGCCTTTCAAGGTTTTAATGTATAAAAACAATCTCTATCTTATTCAATATAATAAAAAACATAGAGGTTCACCTATGATATATAAAGCGCTTGTTAAAGGACTTGATACACATATAGAAGCGGAAGTGACACTCAAAATTGATGGTATTGAATTCACAGGTTTTTCATCAGTTTGTCCTTATGAAATCGAAGTCGGGAAAAAATATCCTGTGTTGATTGGCTTTACGATTTTTGATGAGTTAATGATTCGTGAAAATAAAGAAGGAATAAAAGAGAATTGATTTAGGATATCAATATTATATTAGGGGAGTTTTACAAGAGGATTCAATTGATGCAGGAATTGTTCTTACTGATGAAGATGAGTATTTTTCTGAATATCCTCATTTGATTGGGGAACATGTTGAGATAAAGGTTGACAGGATAAGCATAGAATTTTTAAGTAATTAGCAGGTAATTTGAAATCATGTTAAAAACATTAGAATGTAGAGATAAAAAACCTATGAAAGTAGAATTTGATGTCTATACACCAATTAATATAGAATTTGGAAATTGGGATATATCAGAAGATAAAACGGTATACTGGAGAACCGGTGATTTTAAAAAATCATTAATCGAAATAGGATTTGCACAAAAAACAGGAGAAATTCGTTCTATTACATTAATGCTGTGTGAAAGTGTTTATAAATCTAAAGAATGGAATATTGAAAACATTGAACTAATAAAAGGGGTTCCTGTTCTTAGCGTAGACCTCCAACAGAATGAAACGTATATCGATGAAAAAGGAATATTAAACGTATATATAACAGATAAGATAGTTCATATTCAATTTTCAGCTCATGAGATAGAATCTCTTATAGAAAATAATCACGTGTTATTTTGTTTAGATGGTGATGACAACTTTTGTGGCATTATTATAAACGATGTAGGAGATGATGAAATTAACATATTAGAAGAGGCATTAAAATAAAGAAAAACCATGAAGAGCGAACCTTTTAAGGTTTTTCAAAATTATCATCACTTTCTAGCAACCAAAATAAAAAGGTAAGGGGTGGTTTGTAATTTTTACTATTTATAATGAAAATGATTTATTAGAACTGTTTGATAGCGAGCCAATAAGCGTGTCGAGTGATCCCCTTGCAGAAGTATTCATGTATTCTATCCAGGATATGAAAGGCTTTAAACTGATTCTGACAAGGGATGTATACGCTTTGGAGTGCAATCTAAGTCTTGCCTTCAATGAGTTGCTTGTTTTTGAATCTAAGTTTATAAATGTTACTCAATTAAAGAGGTGTAATTCTGATCTATTTATATATATTCATAACGAACCAAAGGTAAAGGTTATATTTAAAAAGCAACTTGGAATTATTTTTATTTAATGACATATATGAAAGCAAGGATGTTAGAAATTGAAAACCGCCTTAAATACTTTCAAAGTACATCATGTAAATTACGATTGGAAAACTCTTTACGTTGGGTTGAAGCAAGGGTGGATAAACAAAATTGAAGTAATGAATTATGCTGTTGAATATTTGATGAACCATCCGGGTGTACAACAAGAAGAAATTCTAGAACTGGCTTGGGGAGACAAGGATGATATTGAAGAAGCCATTTTAAATATAATACGAGTTGAAGAAAATAGTTATTATGCTATTGAAAAAAGAAAATGGAGATATGTTATTCTTCTTGAAGTAAAATCAAAGTATAGTGATCATGCAATTGAACTTTTGAGCAAGCTTGCAGAAGTTTATGCAGATATGAATTACCCTGAAGATATGGAGGATTTTATTCATTATCAGCCTTCTAATAATGGATGCAACCCGCGTTTAAATTCCTATGAAAAAAGTATAAATAGATTATGCAATTTGTTTCAAGATTTTTTAGTAAAAGAAAAACAAAATATAAAAAATGGCTTACCGTTATAAACATAAATACTACTTAAAAAGTAATTCCCTTAGTCAAAAACCAAAAATGAAAGCGTTGACATCACATAATTCTAGTGCTAAAGTATACCTACAAACAAATAAAACGACCCGTCAGGATTGTTACTGCGAAAGCAGGCAAAACCTAAATGGTGCAGGTGCAGGAGGAGACTCTCGCAATCTGTGTCATTTAGGTTTTTTTTATTCTCATGTAGGAGGTGATGCGGCATTTGATACAAAAAAAGCTGGTGAAAGGCGGCCACCTTTCATCCAGCGGGTTCCCCCATAAAAAGGAGGTATACACATGGAATATGATAAATTATCGAAAGACATATTACAACTCGTAGGCGGTGAAGAAAACGTTCAGCGCGTGATTCACTGCATGACGAGGCTGCGTTTTAATCTTCATGACAACTCGAAGGCGGACCGCAGTCAGTTGGAGCAGCTGCCGGGTGTGATGGGCACCAATATCAGCGGCGAGCAGTTTCAAATTATTATCGGGAACGATGTGCCGAAGGTGTATCAGGCGATGCTGAAGCACAGCAATCTCAGTGATGAGAAAAGCGCTGGTTCATCTTCTCAGAAAAAGAATGTGCTGAGTGCGGTTTTTGATGTGATTTCTGGTGTGTTTACCCCGATTCTGCCTGCGATTGCGGGAGCGGGGATGATCAAAGGGTTCGTTGCGTTAGCGGTTACGTTTGGCTGGATGGCGGAGAAGAGCCAGGTTCATGTCATTTTGACGGCTGTTGGTGACGGCGCATTCTACTTCCTGCCGCTCCTGCTTGCGATGAGTGCGGCGAGAAAATTCGGAAGCAATCCGTACGTAGCGGCAGCCATTGCGGCGGCGATTCTGCATCCGGATTTGACGGCGCTGCTTGGTTCAGGGAAACCGATTTCCTTTATCGGGCTTCCTGTAACCGCTGCGACTTATTCTTCAACCGTTATTCCGATTTTGCTGGCAATTTGGATTGCTTCGTACGTAGAAAAGTGGATTGACCGTTTCACACACGCGTCTCTCAAATTGATTGTGGTTCCGACATTCACATTATTGATTGTCGTGCCGCTGACATTGATTACAGTCGGTCCGCTTGGCGCTATTTTAGGAGAATACTTGTCTGCTGGCGTGAATTATTTATTTGATCATGCAGGGCTTGTGGCGATGATTTTGCTTGCGGGAACGTTCTCTTTAATCATTATGACAGGCATGCATTATGCCTTTGTGCCGATCATGATCAACAACATCGCCCAAAACGGCCATGACTATTTACTGCCGGCCATGTTTTTGGCAAATATGGGGCAGGCCGGAGCATCATTTGCCGTCTTCCTTCGCTCCAGAAACAAAAAGTTTAAATCACTTGCGCTTACCACAAGTATTACTGCGCTGATGGGGATTACAGAACCTGCGATGTACGGTGTGAATATGCGATTGAAAAAGCCGTTTGCGGCCGCTTTGCTTGGCGGTGCAGCCGGTGGCGCTTTTTACGGCGTGACGGGTGTTGCTTCCTATATCGTCGGAGGGAATGCAGGTTTGCCAAGCATCCCTGTCTTTATCGGCCCAACGTTTATTTACGCGATGATCGGTCTTGTGATTGCTTTCGCGGCGGGAACAGCAGCTGCGTATTTGCTTGGATTCGAGGATGTGCCTTCTGACGGCAGCCAGCAGCCGGCTGTGCATGAGGGCAGCAGAGAAATCATTCACAGCCCGATTAAAGGAGAAGTGAAAGCATTAAGTGAAGTCAATGACGGAGTGTTTTCTGCCGGGATCATGGGAAAAGGGTTTGCCATTGAGCCTGAAGAAGGAGAAGTTGTCTCACCTGTTCATGGAAGCGTTACCACCATTTTTAAAACAAAACATGCAATTGGCATTACGAGTGATCAGGGAGCTGAAATCCTCATACACATTGGATTGGACACGGTGAAGCTGGAAGGACAATGGTTCACGGCTCACGTCAAAGAAGGCGACAAGGTCGCACCGGGAGATCGGCTTGTGTCCTTTGATCTGGAACAAATCAAAGCTGCGGGATATGACGTCATTACCCCGGTGATCGTGACCAACACAGACCAATATTCGTTTTCGCCGGTGAAAGAAATCGGCAGAGTGCAGACAAAAGAAGCGCTGCTAGCTTTATCTTAAAAAAACTGATGGGGTGATCAATATGAGTTCAAATGCAAAGAGATTTCCAGAAGGATTTTTATGGGGCGGCGCAGTTGCTGCCAACCAAGTGGAAGGTGCTTATAACGAGGGCGGAAAGGGGCTTTCGACAGCTGATGTATCACCGAACGGCATCATGTCTCCATTTGATGAATCGATGACTTCTTTAAATCTGTATCATACCGGAATTGATTTTTACCATCGTTATAAAGAGGACATTGCCTTGTTTGCAGAAATGGGATTTAAGGCGTTCCGCACATCGATAGCGTGGACAAGAATTTTTCCGAATGGTGATGAAGAGGAGCCGAATGAAGAAGGCCTCAAATTTTATGACGATCTGTTTGATGAGCTGTTAAAGCATCATATTGAGCCTGTTGTCACCATATCTCATTATGAAATGCCGCTCGGTTTAGTGAAACATTATGGCGGCTGGAAGAATCGCAAAGTCATAGAGTTCTATGAACGCTATGCCAAAACGGTTTTCAAACGCTATCAGCATAAAGTGAAGTATTGGATGACGTTCAATGAAATTAACGTGGTACTCCATGCGCCGTTTACTGGCGGTGGCCTTGTCTTTGAAGAAGGAGAAAATCAATTAAACGCAATGTACCAGGCGGCACACCACCAATTTGTGGCCAGTGCTCTTGCCGTTAAAGCGGGACACGAGATCATTCCTGATTCGAAAATCGGCTGTATGATTGCAGCTACGACAACCTACCCGATGACATCTAAGCCGGAGGATGTCTTCGCGGCAATGGAGAATGAGCGCAAAACACTTTTCTTCTCAGATGTGCAGGCACGAGGCGCGTACCCGGGATATATGAAGCGCTTCCTGGCAGAAAACAATATTGAAATTGAAATGGCTGAAGGCGATGAAGAGATCTTGAAAGAACATACGGTGGATTACATCGGATTCAGCTATTACATGTCGATGGCGGCAAGCACCGATCCGGAAGATCTTGCAAAATCAGGCGGCAACCTGCTGGGCGGAGTCAAAAACCCTTATTTGACATCATCAGAATGGGGCTGGCAGATTGATCCGAAAGGCTTGCGCATCACTCTCATCACCTTATACGACCGTTATCAGAAGCCGCTGTTCATCGTGGAAAACGGCCTTGGCGCTGTCGACAAAGTTGACGAGGACGGCACGATCCAGGACGATTACAGAATCAACTATCTGCGAGAACATTTAATTGAAGCACGGGAAGCCATTGCTGACGGCGTTGATTTAATCGGCTACACATCATGGGGGCCAATTGACCTTGTCAGTGCATCCACTGCGGAAATGAGAAAACGCTACGGCTACATTTATGTTGATCGGGACAATGAAGGAAACGGAACATTAAACCGCATCAAGAAAAAAAGCTTCAGCTGGTATCAGCAGGTCATTGCCACAAACGGAGAGAGTCTCTGACAACTTTTTGAAAACTCATGCGCTTCAATTGACAATAACCGGAAGCAGGCGGACAATAAAAGAGAAAGATGAACCACCCACAGTCCGAAAGGCGGGAAGAGCATGTTTAATAAAATGTTAGTTGCGATTGACGGATCAGACATGAGTGCAAAAGCGCTTGATGCCGCAGTGCATCTGGCCAAAGAACAGCAGGCGGATCTAAGCATCCTTCATGTGGGGAGAGAAGCCGTCGTCACGACTTCTTCTCTGACGGGAATTGTCTATGTGCCTGAACATTTTATTGATGAAATCAGGGATGAGGTTAAAAAAGAAGGCATGAAAATCCTTGAGAAGGCAAAAGAAAATGCAGCCGAGAACGGTGTTCAAGCTGAAATCATTTACGCGAATGGCGAGCCGGCACATGAGATACTAAATCACGCAAAAGAGAAAGGCGTCAGCCTGATCGTAGTCGGCAGCCGGGGCATCAGCGGCCTGAAAGAAATGATGCTTGGAAGCGTCAGCCATAAAGTGTCCCAATTATCGCCTTGCCCGGTTTTGATTGTTCGATAGATAAAAATTAAATATCTGATATGGCGAATGGCCAGCATCCGAGACTTACTGTATTTAAATAGCTAGAAGAGAGTTTGCTTTTCCACAATTTCGTAAACTGTTCATTAAACACAACCTTTTAAAAATTTGTTTTTACTATAACAACAATATTCAAAAGAGGCGCCCCCTTGATCAGTAAGGGATGACGCCTCTATCTTGTTTGGTTTCAAATATTAGTATATGTTTAGATGCCCCAATATACTTTCCAGTTTTCTATTCATTGTTGCTTTTTATATCTTTATTTCTTTGCTGATTTATTGGCCGGCGCAAACCAGCCGAATAAAGCAATGGCCACTAATACGCCATAGAAGATTATCGTCCAGGTGGTGCTGTGTGGAAAGTGATGGTCCAGGATTCCAATATCCTCATGGGCAAGGGTAATGACCACCAGTTTGACACCGACCCAGGCCACAATGGCATATGCGGTTGTTTCCAGTGCAGGGCGCTGATTAAGAAGCTTTACAAACCAAGTTGCTGCAAACTTAATCAGGATAAGGCCGGCAATCCCACCTAGGACAACAACAATAAATTGTCCTCCATCCATGCCGCCGAAATCATCAAGTGGTGAATCCGGAAGCCCGAGAGCTAAAGCAACCGCAGCTAGAATCGAATCAATGGCAAAAGCGAGGTCCGCTAAAGCAATTTTCCCGACTGTGGGCCAGAAACCTTTCCCAGCAGCCTCCTCTTTGTCCTCCTCGTGAATATTCTCACTTTTTTTCCCGAAACGGGCCTTAATCACATGCTTTAAGCCCAGGTATAGAAGATACGCTGCTCCTATCGCCTGAATCTGCCAGACATTTGCGATAAACGAAATGGCAAAAAGCGCCGCAAACCGGAAGGCAAATGCCATTATGATTCCATAATTTATCGCTTTTTTTTTCTGATCATTGGGTAAATGCTTGGCGATAACTGCCAATACAAGGGCATTGTCAGCCGATAGCAGTCCTTCTAATCCGATTAAGATTAACAATGTCCAGGCATATTCCAGCCAGATAGACTCCATCAACATCTTTCCTTTCTAAAACGTAAAGTATGCCGTAAAAGTTTCGATATCAACAGTATTACCCTTCTCATTTATAGTTAACTCTATTGAGTAGGCTGGTATTTCTTGGGTTGCTTTTTCTTGCTAACAAAAAAATTCACCTGGAAGGGCATTTTTGAACAGATATAGATGTAAAAAATCATCTGCTCATTTCATCGTGCACCTGCAGCTTGAACCATAATGATCTCTCTCCTTAAAAAGCAAATGAGTTTTTTGGCAATTTCCTGTATGATAAAAATATGGGAAATAGAGGATGGAACGTAATGCTAAATTATATGAACAAACTATAGTATGCAAGATTATGTAAAATTATCAAAATGAAAAAAGCAGAAATGTAAAAAAAATATAATGATTACTGGGGCAAATAGCGGAACGGCAATCGGCTTTTCGGCGGTAAAATAATTTCTAGCGGACGGTTTTCGGTCGTTGGAGTAGATATTCAAACGAATAATTGTCAGAATCTATAGTAAACAGTGAATTTCACATGGAAGAAGCAGACTTGTCTGATGTTCAGCAGGCAGAATTTTTGATACCAAAGCTTGAACATAGCCAATTGATTCCGGACATCTTAATCAACGTAGCAGGAATAAGGAAAATCAACCCTGTTCTAGAATGATCAGCCGAATCATTCAAATAGTCATATACATTAATCTCACAGCAGCCTTTATTCTTTCCCGGGACGCGGCAAGGCTGTGGTCTAAGCTGGGAAAACGAGGCTGTATGATCAATATTGCCTCTGTGTCCGGGCTGATGGCAGAGCCTGTGCGGGCTGCCTATGTGTCTTCCAAGCATGCGGTCATCGGACTGACAAAGCAGTTCGCTATGGAATTCGGGTCAAAGGGAATCAGGGTGAATAGCATTTCAACGGGCGTGATCCAAACAGAATTGACGGATGAGTATTTTCAAGACGATGAAATGGTTCAGCTGATCAAAGATAATCATGCCCTCCATACGTGGGGAGTGATATCGTTTCCTGTATGAAGTATTTGGCTTCTGATGAGGCGCACTTTATTACAGGCTCAAACTTTGTCATAGACGGCGGGTGGACGGCCGGCAAGAAACTATAATAAAGGGAAAAGCACCTTGCAGTTGGGGTGATTTTCCATATACATAACTGGAGGTAGAATACACTTGATGCAGCAAGATCTCTCAATCACATCAAAACAAAAATCAACAGCCGTAATCAAAATGGTCATCTCCATGGTGATTTTCGGTTCCATCGGCTTTTTCTCAGAGCATACCAATCTGCCGTCATTTGAATTGGTATTTGTCCGCTGCCTTTGCGCGACGCTATTTTTAAGCTTTTGCTGGCTGGTGTCCGGGCAGTATAAAACGGAAAAATGGAGCAAGAGAGAAGTGCTGCAAACATTGGCGTGCGGTTTCTTTCTTGTATTCAACTGGGTCTTCTTATTTAAGTCTTTTGAAGAAACATCCGTTACGATCGCCATCTCCGTTTATCACCTTGCCCCGGTGCTTGTTCTTCTCCTGGGGAGCATCATCTATAGAGAGAAATTAAATGTCATCTCCGTCAGCTCCATTATTATCTGTTTTCTGGGAACTGCGCTGATTTCTGGGATTAACGGCAGCACTTCATTTGCACAGCTGATGGGATCAGGAATCATTTGGGCCGTTCTCGCCGCACTGTTTTATGCGTTCACAACTTTATTGGGAAAAGGCATTCACAACCTCAGCCCATACACGACCACCTTCTTGCAAACCGGTTTAGGGGTCATCATCCTGATTCCGTTTATTCATTTTGGTGCTTTTGCCCATCTGTCTCAAGGGAACTGGATTATGGTGGTATCTACCGGTATCATCCATACGGGCATCGTGTATTTACTGTTTTTTGACAGTTTGCGATTCTTATCAACGAAGTTTATTTCAATCATTGTCTTCCTTGATCCTGCTGTCGCGATCGTTCTCGATACCGTCTTCACAGGTTTCCGCCCTGACCTCTATCAAACACTTGGCATTGTGATGATCTTTGCGGGCATGGCTTTGACACTTGTCAGGAGGCAGGGGAAGGCGGATCTGGCGGCTGAGCGTAAGGATATTGAACAAATTCAATAAAGATAGAAAAATGTAAAAAGGCCTAAGAGGCCTTTTTTGTTTTTGGGTCAATTTACTCTGGTTAATTCTTAAAATAAGATAAAATTTCTAGAAAAATATTGAAATAACATTTCATGATCGTTAAGATTATTTGTTGAATATTACTTTTATTACAAAAGGAGAGAGGAAATGAAAAAAAGAAAGAGGCAGAACTTTAAAAGGTTCATTGCAGTATTTTTAGTGTTGGCTTTAATGATTTCATTATTGCCAGTAAATGTACTGGCAAAAACCACAGAAGAAGAGACTGGAAATCGTATTGTTGCCGATGATCCAGAAGAAACTCCTCGGAATGAACAAACTGAGGAAGCCGTACCTTTTGATCCAAAAGATATAAACAAAGAGGGTGAGATCACCTCAGAAAGAACAGAAAATACAAAGCTGTATTATGAAGGCGACGGTGTCTATAAACAGGAAGTATACCTTGATCCCATTCATACAAAGGAAACACCGAATGCTGACTGGGAAGACATTTCTCCTGAGTTAAAAGAATCGACAAGCAAACAAGTCGAGACAGAGAATGCCATTTTGAATTCAGATTTTCAAAAGCAAATGAAGAACGGGCTTTATGCGACTTTTGAGCATAATGACCATAAGGTTACATATTCACTTGTAGAAGCGAAAGGCCCAAATAAAACTTCACTTACTCCGAAAGATACCTCAGCAGATTATAAGACTGACAGTAATGAGATTGTTTATCCGGATGTTTTTCCGAATATTGATCTTCAGACTTTCACATTCAATGAAAACATAAAAGAAGATTTAGTCCTTCATCAATATGATGGATACAACACATTTACATTTCAGGTAAAAACCGATTTGCAGGCTAAAGAACAAGAGGATGGATCCATTGATTTTTCTGATGAAAAAGGTAAAGTTGTTTTTTCTGTGCCTAAGCCTTTTATGACGGATTCAAAGTTAGATGAACTTTCTGGCGAGGTTGGACGGTCGGACAAAGTCAGCTATAAGCTGGATAAGAATGAAGAAGGGTATTTGCTTCATCTCACGGCAGACGAGAACTGGCTGAAGGACCCAGAACGCGTATATCCAGTATCTATCGACCCGTCAACATCTTTATCTGTTTCATCAGATACGTTTGTCATGAGTGCCTATCCGACAACGAACTACTCGGCGTCCTCTCAAAAGTGGGATGCTAACTTAAAGTCTTATGTGCTGAAAACGGGCTACTATGACAAAACAACAGGCACAAACTATGCGTTCATGAAATTTAATAACCTAAAACCAATTCAAAATATGACTGTCACCAAAGCTACATTAAAAACATACGTCGCCCATTCCTATTATGGAGCAAAGGCAACCGGTCTTTGGCTAGATACAGTTAACAGCAATTATGATAATGGAAAAGTGACATGGAATACCAAACCGGCATCGAAAAATATTGGAAAAGCTGAGGTTCATAAAGGACAGTGGGCAAGTTACGATGTGACCGCTGCTGTAAAGTCATGGAACTCCGGCGGGGCCAACTATGGATTTAAGCTTCATACAAACGGAAACGGCAAGGAATATTGGAAAAAACTGATTTCATCAGCGAACTCCGCCAATAAACCGTATATTGAAGTGACGTATACCATTCCAAAGGGAAACACACCTACAATTAAAGCCTATCACAACGGCGATTCCACTGGTTATTTTGATATCAGCTGGAAAAAGGTTGAAGGTGCGAAAGGGTATAAAGTATGGATTTACAATGGTAAAGAGTATCAAGCAATCTCTGCAGGAAACGTCACGTCGTGGAGCACAAAAGGAAAAAAGATCTGGCCCACGAGCGCAGAAATTGCTTCCAAGCGATATAAACTGCATGTGGACGGCAAGGACGGAGCTGAATTGGCATTAGATCCATCCCCGGTCTATAAGAATTCCGGCGGAAGCTATGCCACAAGCAAAAACTATTGGATCGGCGTCAGTGCAATATTTGATCAGGGAGAAGGAGCGATGTCCGCACCGGCAAAGCCCGTTATCCCTAATGTAGGAAAAGCACAAGCACCGTCAACCAAGGGCTATAATAATGGGAATGCCACAGGGTACTTTGATCTTTCTTGGAAAGCTGTATCAGGAGCCGCCGGCTATAAAGTTCAGGTGTTCAATGGGAAAGGCTTTGAGACACTTGATCTGGGAAATCAGACGTCTTGGACCACCAAGGGGAAAAAGATCTGGCCGACAAGTTCAGAAATTAAAGCGGGAAAATATGCTCTTCATCTAAAAGACGGAAACGGAGCAGAGCTGCCAATCAATCCCGGCCCAACTTATAAAAACGCCGGAGGAGACGGAGCAAAAAAAAATTACTCGTTTAAATTGATCGCATATAACAAAGACGGTGAAGCCATTGCATCCCCGGCTGCTAACCCGGCGCTTCCTGATATCGCTAGGCCAAAGAATTTAACTGGCTATTTGTATACAAATACAAAATCGAGTCAAACGGGCTATGTGAATTTGATATGGGAAAAGGTTCAAAATGCGAAAGGCTATAAAGTTAACATTTACAACGGTAAGGAATATCAGTCCTTTGATGTGGGTGACGCGGATCATTGGACAACCCAAAATAAAAACATCTGGCCGACTTCTGAGGAAATTAAAGCCGGAAGCTATAAGCTGCATACAGATGGAAAAGGCGGAGAATTAGCTCTTGATCCGTCACCTGTCTATAACAATGCAAATGGGAATTACAAAGGGAAGAAGAATTATTCTTTCACTCTTTCCGCCTATGATGCGAATGGTGAAACGATTCCGACGGCTCCCTTTAACCCAACGTTCCATGAAGGCGCAGAATTCCTTGGAACAGAAGAATACTGGTCTATCATTGATATCCCAAGCGGCCAGTTAAATGGTGCGACAGGCAATGTTATTGTGAGTGAAGAAGACCTGTCAATTGACGGGCGCGGACCGGGACTTGGCTTATCGAGAACCTACAACAGTCTTGACAGCTCTGATCACTTATTTGGACAAGGCTGGTATGCTGATGCTGAAACATCTGTTATCCCGACGGACGGCGGGGCAATGTATATTGATGAAGACGCTACTACACATCGATTTACTAAAAAAGCCGATGGCACATATCAGCCGCCGACCGGTGTCTATCTTGAATTAACAGAAACAGCTGACCAGTTCATATTAAAAACAAAGGATCAAACAAACGCTTATTTCAATAAAAAAGGCGGCAAGCTTCAAAAAGTAGTGGATGGCCACAACAATGCAACTGTCTACACTTACAATGACAAAAATCAACTGACAGCCATTACAGATGCATCAGGCCGCAAGCTTACATTCACATATGATGAAAACGGTCATATGACTTCCATCACCGGACCTAAAAATAAGAAAGTAACCTACTCATATGAGAATGATTTGCTGAAGAAAGTCACTGATACAGACGGGACTGTCACAAGCTATGACTATGATGGCGAAGGACGCCTTGTCAAACAATATTCAGCCAACAGTACCGAAGCAAAGCCTGTCTTTACCGAATATCAGTATAGCGGGCACCGTCTCGATAAAGCGATCAACGCTAAGAAAGAAACATATGTTTATAGCTATGATGCTGATAAAAAGACGCTTCTCATGACACAGCCGAATGGCCGGAAAGTACAGTACAGCTATAATGAAGCGGGAAATCCGATTCAGGTCATTGATGATGCGGAAGGGTTAAAAATTACAACGAATACAAAGTATGAAGGCAACAATGTCGTAGAAGATGTAGATCCAAACGACGTCGGAACAGGAAAAGCAACGGAAAGCTATCAATATGACAAAGATGGCAACGTTACGTCTGTTAAAGACGCATATGGAACTGAGACATACGAATACAACAAAAACAACGATGTCACAAAGATGAAGGATACCGAGGGGAACGTCACAGATATTGCCTATGACGGACTGGATGCTGTATCCGAAACCGATCAGAGCGGAAAATCATCTTCAGCAGCTGTTTATGATAAATACGGAAATCAGATTCAATCCAGCAAAGATTTATCAGCTTCAACCAATATTTTGAAAGATGGAAGCTTTGAAGCACAAAAATCCGGCTGGAATCTGACTGCTTCTAAAGACAGCGGCAAAATCTCAATTATCACCGATAAAAGCGGGGTTCTTTCCGGATCAAAGGCATTGGAAGTCTTGAGCCAATCAACGTCTGCCGGAACAGATCACGGATATTCGTCAGCGACACAAACAGTTGAACTGGAGCCGAATACCACCTATACATTAAGCGGGAAAATCAAAACAGATCTAGCGAAATCAAGAGCCTACTTTAACATTGATTTGCGAGACAAAGATCAAAAACGAATTCAATGGATTCACAATGAATACAGCGCATTAGCCGGAAAAAATGACTGGACAAAACGACAAATTACTTTTACGACTCCTACGAATGCAGGAAAAGCTGTTGTGTATATGGAAGTGGACCATAAAGATAAGAATGGCAAAGGGAAAGCATGGTTTGATGAAGTTCAGCTGGAAAAAGGCGAAGTATCATCAAGCTATAACCCAGTACAAAACAGCAGTTTCACAGCAGCAACGGAAAACTGGAGCGTAAGCGGGGCATCCGTTGATTCTGAAGAAGGCTTTAATGATAATGTATCATTAAAAGCTGCCCGGACCAGTGCGTCCCAAGCCGGATCAGTAACAAAACAAACCGTTGTCTTAGGGCAAAGCGCAAACGACAAACCGGTTTATCTCACACTGACAGGCATGTCGAAAGCAAGCAGTGTCAAGTTCACAGATGAAAAAGACTATTCTTTGCAGGCTAATGTCACTTATACGGACGGCAGCACAGGCGTCTACAATGCGAAATTCCCTTCTGGAACACAGGAATGGAACCGCGCAGCTGTGGTTATACCAAAAACAAAGCCGATTAATAAAGTCGATATCAGCATACTGTTCCAAAAGAGCGCAACAGGAACAGTGTGGTTTGATGATATCCGTCTGATTGAAGGAAGCCTTCTAACAAAAAGCACGTATGACAGCAATGGAAACTATGTGACCAAGGAAGAGGACGAACTAGGTTACGCCACTTCAACTGATTACGATGAAACTGGTAAGAAAATTGCTGAAACGGATGCTAAAGGTGAAAAAACAACCTATACGTATGATCAGGCAGACCAATTGACAAACATGACGCTCTCCAACGGCACGTCTATCCTTCACAGCTATGATAAGGAAGGCAATGAGGTAAGCAAAACCATCCGGGCGGGAGCAGATCAAACCTATAAATATGAATATGATGTCATGGGCAAGCTTGTCAAAACAACTGACCCACTGGGCAATGTGCTAGCAAGCGAATATGATGCCAACAGCAACCTGACCAAAACCATTTCACCGAATGGCAACGAAGTGTCTCTTTCTTATGATGGAACAGACCGGGTGAAATCAAAATCGTATAACGGTACAGAAAAGTACAATTTTACGTATGACAAAAATGGAAATGAAACGTCAGTCGTCAATAAAGAGCAGAACACCACAAAGAAACGGACATTTGACAACAAAAACCGTTTAACCGAATTGACTGACCGCGGCGGCAGCCAAACTTGGACATATCCTAGTGACTCCGATAAGCTGAAAACCTTCTCATGGAGCCATGGGGACCAAAAAGGAACGAATCAATTTACGTATAACAAACTGGATCAAATGATTGAGATGAAAGACAGTACATCTTCATATTCATTTGATTATGATGAAAATGGGAACGTCCAAACCTTTATTACAGGCAACGGCGGCGGAACAAGTTTTTCTTATGACGAAAGAAACATTGTAAGCTCGCTGCATATCGGCGACAAAAACGGCGGAAGCATTCTGACAGAAAGCTATGAATACGATGCCAACGGAAACCGTACCACGATAAACAGCTCTGCAAGCGGCAAGGTGCAATATGAGTATGGAAAGCTGAATCAGCTTGTCAAAGAAACCCATGAAGATGGTACTGTCATTGAATACACATATGACGTATTCGGGAACCGGAAAACCGTTACAACTGTAAAAGACGGTTCAAGCAAAACGGTGAACGCTTCCTTCAACATCATGAACCAGCTGACAAAAGTCAATGATGAAAGCATCTCTTACGATAAAAACGGCAACCGCACATCCGACGGCAAATTCACATATATATGGGATGCAGAAGATAACCTGACCGCCGTTACAAAAAAAGGCGAAGACAAGCCATTCGCAACATATAAGTATGACGAAAAAGGAAACAGAATTCAAAAAACCGTCAACGGAAACGTCACGAACTACTTCTATGACGGAGACAGTTTGAACGTCTTGTATGAAACAGACGCGGACAACAAAGTCACAAAATCATACACGTACGGTGACAGCGGCCAGCTGTTATCCTACACGGAGAATGGCAAGAAATATTTCTATCACTACAACGCACACGGAGACGTCATCGCGATCTCAGACAGCACTGGAAAAACTGTTGCCAAGTATCAATACGACGCATGGGGAAATCCAACAAAAACCGAAGCAAGCGATGAAGTAAAAGACAACCGCTACCGCTACGCAGGCTACCAATACGACGAAGAAACCGGCCTGTACTATCTCATGGCCCGCTACTACGAGCCAAGAAACGGCGTGTTCCTCTCACTTGACCCAGACCCCGGCAGTGACGGTGATTCATTGGATCAGAATGGGTATACTTATGGAAATAATAACCCGGTGATGAATGTTGACCCGGATGGGCATTGGGTATGGATGGTAGCAGGTGCTTTAATTGGAGGAGTCTCTTCTTACAAAGCTGCCAAGGCAAAGGGAGCAAGAGGTTGGAGGTTAGTTGGATCTGTAGCCTTAGGTGCTGCTGGCGGAGCAATCGGAGGAAACTATCTACGAGTAGGACGTACTCTATATAAGGCTGGAAAATTATCTAAAACATACTGGAATGCTAGAAAAGTTGCAAAGGCAAACAAAGGTGTAATTAAAAGGGCTAAAACTAAAAAAGGTTGGGTAGTTACTACTAAAAAACATACAGTAAGGTTAATGGGGAAGAATTCTGGTCAACGAAAGAAACCATACTATAGAATGTCAGTTAGAAATAAAGGTCCTTTAAATGCAAAAGGGCATTTCTCAAATAATCCTTCTGAGACTCATATAAAGTTAAGATGGTCATCATATAGAAATATAAATAAACGCTTGCGCAGTAAGTCACACAGAAGATAATAGTATCAGTGTAATTAAATCTATAAATCAAATGTAAAGATCATTTAGGGGTTAATAATAGCAATTAACATAGTTAGAGATGCAGATGGTTATACAGGTGAATTCTACTTAAGAATCTTGTCTAAGTTTCCATCTGCATTTACAAACCTTTTTACTTAATTAAAGTGAGGAGAATGTTATAACATGAACAGTATTGAACAATGGATAGACTATATAAATCACGATGTTAATTGCTTTATGTACGATATTAATTTTGAATACCTAGAGAATAGATTAACTCTTTATCTTAAGTTATATGAAGAAGGAGAAAAAGCCACTTTAAAAGAAATTTCATTTAAGGATATAAATGGGATTTATTGCAATTTTAGTGTTCATAACAAGTTTGATAAAACTATACCCATTGATACTAATTGGTACCTTGAAGAAATCAGTTATTTCAAAGAAGGAATTGGGAAACTACAAAATGGTATATTAGGTAATCAAGTCTCAAATGCTAATTTTCTTATAGAAATTAACGGGACTTTACTTGCCATAGAATCTAATTGTGTATCCTTTGATTCTAAAGAATATCAAGTGTTTCATAGTTATGAAAAAACTGAAAAAAACCAAAGAAATAATATAGTGGCTGGGATCAAGAAATTTCTTTCAAGGAGGCAGGATTTAAGTGAATAATCCAATACAAAAGCATCTGATTGATTCAGAATTCACCGTATTAAAAACAGATTTTCATTTCTTTAAAAAAGAATTTATTCTTTATTTAGAGATGGATACGAAGGGAAAGAAGCAGCAGCATCGTATTTTATTCAAGAATGTATCATCATTATTTTTTTATGCCGGCAAGGAATCGTCTTTAAAAGAATTTGCTGATGGGGAAAGATGGATTTTAAATTCATTCTCTTACTATCCGCAGGGTATTGGAACATTATATCATCCTTTAATTGAAGATTATGAATCGAATGCAAACGTTTTGATTGGGATTAATCAAGCAGTGTATGCAGTTGAAACTGAAAGGGTTTTCTTTGATTCAACCGAAATATATGCTTCAACATAGAAGTGATCGTAATGATGACATGGAAAAAAACCTTTGTTAAAATGTTGCGGATTTTAAAAGTCGAATTGAGAGGAATATAATCATTACACTTATTTTAATCTATATCTTTTTTATGAGCGGCAGTATCTATCATGGAGGAAACACTTGACGAGGAAGGCATCCGTAGAATGAAGACTTGCTGTCAGTGGCAATCGAGGTTTTGACATATATGAAGACTGGCGACGATGATTGGGATGATGAAGTATACGATGAGCTTTTGGATGCGCTTGAACAAAAGGGACTTACCGAATCAGACGAGATTGAATTGGACTGGGAAGAAGAAGATTTGCCTGAAAGGTTTCCAAAACTGTGGGAGCGTTTTGAGGATAACCCGCTGGGTGAGTTTTAAATAGTAGAATATAAAGCTTGTATCATTAAGCGATACAAGCTTTTTTTAGAACAAATCTGAATGATAAATGACAAAGAAAACAAGAGAAAGATTAATCAAATTAAAAGAACTTGAGAAATTGACGGCGGAGGGATTGCGGCTCATGCAAAAAAGATTAATCGAAAAACTCGATGAGAATAAAAGACGTTTGTTGAAAAGCGAAATCAAAGAAAAACTAGTCCCTTGCGCAGAAAGAGGCTTCAGTTATCGCTTTGCTGATCTGGCGAAAAGCAAGCAGTTGCTTGAACTGGTGTTATCAAATTCAATACCAGCCAACACCTGTGAGATTGATGCTCCCGGAAAAACGGAAGCGAAACAGCTGATCTTGAAAACATCTCAGTCCTATGTTGCCTATGATGACAGGGACGTTCTGCTGTTTCATCAATACAGCAACGAAATTGGTGCATTAGTTTGTACCTTCGGAAAATGTCTCGAGCACCTTGATGGCTTATTGGAATGTATTGAGTTCGACAAAGGGCTTCTCCATCATAGTTTTATTTTGGTTGAGCCAGAGTGTCAGTTTGGTTTATGTATATTGCACACGGAATACGGATGCGAGCTTGTTTATTGGTAGATGCTTTCCTAGGAAGAATCCTTTTGGAATGTATCTAATCAGTACGGTGCTTTGCATACTATTAATAAATCATTTAATACTTGAATACGTGGTGATCAAATTGAGCGAGCCAAAGCTAATAGAATGCATAAATAAAATCAAAAGTGTCTTAAATGGACAAACAACAAGAGAAGAAGTGTCAGGTTGGGCGGGCACTTATGTTTATGCGGATGACCCCGAAGTAGAAGACGATAGAGTCTGGGATATGTTAATCCTTCTAAGCGGGATTGATTTGAAAGATTCTCCTGAAAATTTTTTGCATTCAACAGATGATTTAAATGATTGGTTAAAACAATATATGGAGTGAGTAATTTGTTTTCTGCTTGGTGGTAAGGCGTTATTGATTAAAAAGAGGTAGGAGATGACAATGTACAAAACAATTATTGAATGGGTTGATTATATAGATGAGGGGTGCAGTGTCCTTCATTTAGATTTTAATGTGTTTAAAAAAGAGCTCTCACTTAATATCAAGGTTTTTGAAAGTGAAGCTGAATATACGCATAAAATATTATTCCAAAATGTGGCATCTACTTATTATAGTGCAGATGTTGGCGACATGAGATTAGAAAAAATTATTCCAGAAGAATATAATTGGCAAATATTTGAGTTCAGTTATCACCCAGAAGGGATCGGAAACCTTTCGAATTCTAAAATTGAACACTACCATTCAAACGCTAATTTTCTTATAAATATGAACAGCATGTTGATTGCTATAGAATCTGAAACAGTTAGCTTTGATGATCAATCGTTTTATGCATATCATTCAAATCTTAAATAAATCCATTACATAAGAAAGGTTATCAGCCTCACTTTTCTTATACGGCATAAAAGCAGCCATACAAAATGTAAATGGCGATGTCATCGCGATTTAAGACCAAATTGGAAAGTAGCCAAATATCAATACGATTAATGAAACCAGGCTGTAATATCTTATGTCGTGGTCCGTTACTAATAGCTAATAAATGGATTATTCTTATCACTTCATTTCTAACCTGGGAGCATATCAATGAAAAAATTAAACATGAATAAAATCATTAATATAAATACCCAAGATTGTTTTTTCTATGTCGATTCACAAGGTCGTGTCTACATTGGAAAAGGTGTGAAGGGTGATATTACCATTTCAATCTATGATCCTTCTGGTGCTGTTCGGGATTTTAAAGTAAAAGAGAAGATTGCATACAATGATATTCAGCTCTTTCAACAATGTGAAAATGGCTATGTCCTCGTTTATTACGAATCGTATGAGCCGAAGGTAAAGGTTTTTTCAGAAGAGGGAAGGGTGAAAAGTGCTTTTCACTTGCCTTCCGGGGTTTCCTGCTGTCTTTTGGATGAGAAACAACAGCTTTGGGTCGGTTTATGTGATGAAGGGATTTATCATGATGAGAATCCCAACGGCCATAGTGTGTGGTGTTTTACGTTAGATGGTAAGCAGAAGGAAATGTATATTGATAGAAAGCTTGAAGAAATGGATGCACCGGTTGTAGATGAATGTTATGGCTTGCAGAAAAAAACGGATTGATTTATATGCTGTATTACGGAGAAGGGTGTGGATTCTGTCGGATGAGGCACCTAAATCAGAAGCACTTGATCAGTTCACAGTATCTAAAGAAGGTTTTTGGATCGGGACGGTCAACTGTTACAGAGCAGACCTTAAGCCGTCTCTTTATTTGATTTCTACCGATGTGAGTCAAGAGATGGAAGAGATAACATGCTGTGACTCGAACGGTGAAGCCCTAGACGTTCAACAGCTGAAACTGACAAGTAACGCTGTTTACGCAGTGACCTCTTCTGGTGTCTATATGCAGGATATCCAATAATGTCAAAGGGTGGGATGATGATGAATTGGCGCGCTTTAAGTCAGACAAAACAAGACCGCATCTGGTCAGAAGTGAACCAGCTCATAAAATGGAAGCCCGGAAGCAGATTTCATCACATCATCCCGCCTGATCCATATCGAGTGTTTGATATCTCAAGGGGGATGAGCAGTAAAACTGGTCATGATGATGTGAGCAGAGTGCTGAGTGAATTAGAGACTTCTATTTTAAAAGCATTTCAATCATGTACTGGAAAGAACGATGTAATGTACGCATTAGATTGGCAGCATGATGGATTTATCTTTAGCCCTCATCAGACAATGCCTAAGGATGAATTTGGCGAATGGCCTGTTCCGGTATTTCCAAACGGAGACTATTATTTCTTTTTTTATCAGGACTTTTCTTGGGGACTTTTGGGAGACCCGTGGAAATGTACAATCACTGTGTTTGGTGAAGAATTATTGAAGGCGATAGATAAATATCCGCCTATCCTGTTTCAAAATAGATGAGTGTTCTGAAAAACGAGGTGAAACATGGGCTTTTGGGAAGAGAAATATAAGAATAAAAAGATATTCGTAAGTGATGATGGTTTGGATATTTGTCACGACGCCATCGAAGATTTTCACGCTGTGTTCCTTGAACAATTGGATCGCAAGCCTACTCTAAATGAATTTGTTTATACTCTCTTTCAGGTATTAAACTCAGACGGCGATTCATTTTTTAAAGAATTAGAAGGAAAACAAGTCACCGATATCAACCTAAAGATGAAAAAAAGAACTACTTTAAGTGAAGTTAGGCCTGGTGTTGTCATTGAAATCCCTTTAAAGCAAATCAATCAGTTTACATATGCATTAGTGGTAAAAGGAGATTTGGCAGCAGATAAAAATGATGATGTTCTCATTCAGTATTTTGATATTTTTACAGAGGATCACTTGAGTAAAGATGACATTTTTCTCATGATGGCAGAAAAGCAAAGAGCCCTTTTTATTGCGAATACAGGATATACAGGCTTTCTTCAGGGGAACTGGAAGGTTGTTTCCAAGGTGCCGATAGATCTGATGAAGAAATTTGATCATTCTGCTATAACGTTTGTCATGTATGAGGATGGAAAGTATCTCATTAGCCAAGACGATTCATTAGCGGCAGAGAGTGATTTAATAGAAGTTGACAAAAAACAGGGGAAGACCTATAGCAATCCAATTGGGCTATTTGGTCATTTGAGTATTGAGGATGTCCTAAATCAATATTTCAAGGGAACCACGATGGAGGAATTGATCAAGTATGAGTTGTAAAAAGGGACTTTTATTGGGGGAGAGGTACATATGAGCAGGTATTGTCTGGAATATGCTGATTCTGATCTTTTTCTTTTAAATGATTTTTTCAAACAATTCCCTCTCCCTATCACTGAGTATAATTGGGTCATTGGCGATATTTTGAATATGATGGATTTATCCGAGGATAAGAATCATTGGAACGATATCATTGGCGAGCGTGAAGACTATCTTTTTATCACAGGTGAGGAATTTCATCGTATATTAAATGAATTTGAGATTTATGTGATATTTTCTATTTTAACTGCTGTGCCTAAAGAGACGATACCGTACGATTTAACACGAGTTCCGTTTGTTGATGGGAATGCTGACTTTTATGAAGATGACTATATCTCCCCTGTGAAAGAATGTGTTTTTGAAGTCGGTTTTTTTGATTCATCAGATCTTATTTTTACAGTTAATGAAGAAGGAATAGAAAGGATGTTAAAGGCTGCATTCCCTGATTTGAAGCCTTACTGTGAGTATGGAGTATAGGGAAGCATCAAACGGAGGAATCAAAATTGGCAAATGAATTGAATATTTCTGAAGTTTCTCCAATTTTGTTACAGCATATCAAGAAATGGCGTCTTTATCGAGAAACAGATAGAGACGCCATTTATACGATTGAGTTAGCAGTTGTTTATCATTTCCGTTCAATTATTTTTACATTCAAAGACGTTTCAGCCGTTACGATACGAGATTTGGAAACCCTAAAGGACATGTCTGATGTGCTTCTCCGTATAAAACCGCAGCCGCAAGGCATCTACCTTGTGGAAGAATGGGAGGAGGAGACGTTCCGCTTTTATTGCCGGCGATATGAGGTGACGGGAGGGAGCGGACCGCATGTTTGAAAAGATGAGAAAGAGAAAGCAAGAGCTTGAAGAAAAGCCGTATCCTGATGAATTGTACGGCTTTGAAGCGGATATATATGAGTTTTTTATGCTTGTTGCTGGCAGTTTGGGTTATGTGCTGGCGAATAAAAGGATGCCCCGGCATCAGCGGCATTCGTTGGAGAAAAGCTTTTTTGAGCTGTATCCTGACATCCCGCCGGATATGATCAAAAACGATACTGATTTGTATCATTACATTCTTTTGTATGAGCAAGTCAGACAAGAGATTTGCGCTGCGCTATCCAACTAATAAGGAGGATTTTATGGAAAAAACCTCTATAAGCAGTATCGGCAATTTGGACATGGTCGAGCTTAAGCCCAACCAAACCGTTACGTCATGCGAACTTAAAGATGCTGAGTCTTTTTATCGTTTTTGGCAGGGGCTTGCCTATGAGCAAATCATGATACAGGTGATAACGGGGGGGGCATTTATAGAAGACCTGTCAGAGTTTTTCAAAGGCTATGCTTACAAAGTGACGAAGCTGGCGAAAAGGCAATTTCATTTCCAATGCGTAGTACATGAAACAGACCGGGGCATTGCAGATTTTCTCTTTCTGTTAGCTTCCATCAATGATGATGTTTTTCTGATCACTGATCCTCAACCAGATAACAGCTATTTTTCCGAAGGGAAACTCCATTGCCTAACGGACTCAGGTGAACGGATCATGTGGTTTGAATACGATGCTGAGGAGATCTATATGGTTGGCGATGAAACATAAAAGGAGGAGGAATCCATATGAATATCACACAATACGAGAAAATGAAACAGCATCTTTCTGATGTAGATACAGGTCCATTTACATTAAACGAGTTTACTTTCTATATGAAAGAAGATGATCGTTATATTCATATTCCTGTGTTTGAATTAAAACTATCTGCTCAAACCTGTGACATTCATTTGCGGTTTGAAGACATCAGTGCATCGAAGCTGGATGATCTTGAATCCATCGATGGGGTTGAATTGGAGATTTTACCGACTGATGATCAATGGGAAAGACTCCGTTATTATGTGTATGATCAAGAAGACCAAATGAGTTTCTATTGTGGCGGATGGGATGTGATCAAGTGTGACAAGAAGTCACACTGATTTTCCCCACTTTCCAAGCGTCCTGCTTTTTGCTGCAGCATATGTCACGAGAAACGGGATAGTCACAATCAGAAAAAACAAAGGCACCCAATTTGATAATCCGGTTACATAATGGAGTGTAATGGACAAGAGAGTCAGGAAACTCAAGGTGCAGGTGACGTTTCGAACGTCTTTTTCGCTTCTTTTGTATTTCTCTCTCATGGTGGATTGATCACTATATATCGGCGAGATCCCAGGCTCAGCTGAAAAGATATGCATCCCATGGGAAGAGCAGACATATTCCCATCCGGCCGCTTCAAACATCTCGGTGTATTCCTCTAAGCTTTCTTTCTCAACATCATGATAGTCAATGCTGTATATCAACTTCCGCGGCTCAGCTTTACTAAGCTTATACCCCATAAACGCAAAAGAATCGAGCACCCATCCTTTGCTGGCCATATCACTTAGTCTCTTCATATCCTTTTCTTCTGAAAACGCCAATCCTTCAGACATCATATATTTTTTCTGTTTCATGATTAATCCCCTTTCAATTGTTGAAAAGCGCGTTCACCGTGTTCAACCATCACTTTTCTGCGCTGAATTTCTTTTTTGAGTAATTCATGGCCGTGCAAGGTGGTTTGGTACACTTTGCGGCGCGGGTTGTCATTGTTGACAAGCTCAATGATCTCTTCTTGCAGTAGCTTCTTTAACAATGTATATAAGGTAGCTGGGCCGATTGTAAAGGAGTCATCGGTCATTTCCTCAATCTCCTGCATGATCGAGTATCCGTGCTTTGGTTCCAGCAATGTTAAGACAATATAATAGGCTGGATCGGTAAGCTGATCCATTTCCTGCGGACGTTGCTTTGGCAAGGGGTCACCTCATCTCTTATATCAATGAATGATATATCACTTGTTGATATAATAAAATCTTCCTTTTTGTTTGTCAACGCAATTTTTTTCTGCATTCAGTCATCATAAAGAAACAATCACCGAGTATGCATTAATGTATGCGTTTTCATAGAGGGGGTTTCTTGATGAAAAAATGGATAGCGGCGGGTTTTGTGATGATGTTGATGCTGGGTTTTGGCGGGATTGAGAGTATGAGAGCTGCGGAGCCGACGGTGTATCAGTTTGATTTTGGAAGCGGTTCTGTTGAGCCTGATTACATTGGTGTCAGAGCGTCTAATCGCTATGACCGGTCAAAGGGCTACGGTTTTCAGACACCGGAGAATATAAAGGATGTGGCGGCGTCCGGGACTGGTGTGAAGAGTGATGCGGTCCAATTTTTGACGTATGGGACGAAAAGCGACAATACGTTTAATGTGGATCTTCCGAATGGTCTTTACGAGGTGAAGGTGACGCTCGGCAATACGGCAAGGGCCAGTGTGGCGGCGGAGGGCGTGTTTCAGGTCATCAATATGACAGGGGATGGCGCGGAGGATACGTTCCAAATTCCTGTCACCGACGGGCAGCTGAATCTGCTGGTGACCGAAGGGAAGGCGGGTACCGCTTTTACGCTCAGCGCCTTGAAAATTAAGAAATTGTCTGATCAGCCGGTGACGAATCGAACCATTTATATCGGCGGCGATTCGACGGTGTGCAATTATTATCCACTCAACAGCAGCAAGCAGGCGGGCTGGGGGCAGATGCTGCCTCACTATATCGACAAACACACCTTTCAAGTGAGAAACATGGCGTCTGGCGGGCAGATCGCGAGAGGGTTTCGAAATGACGGTCAGCTCGAGGCGATCTTGAAGTACATCAAACCGGGTGATTATTTTATCTTGCAGCTGGGCATTAATGACACAAATCCGAAGCATAATGAATCTGAAGCGGAATTTAAGGAGATTATGCGTGATATGATCCGTCAGGTGAAAGCAAAGGGTGCGGAAGTCATCCTATCAACACCTCAGGGCCGGGCGACAGATTTTACTTCTGAAGGCATCCATACGTCTGTAAACCGATGGTACAGGGCTTCTATTTTGGCTTTAGCCGAAGAGGAAAAAACGCACCTCATTGACTTGAATGTCCTCAGCTCGGCGTACTTTACATCAATCGGTCCGGAAAAAACACTCGCGCTGTATATGGACGGAGATACGCTGCATCCGAACCGCGCGGGGGCCGACGCATTGGCGCGATTGGCTGTTCAGGAGTTAAAACGCCAGGGAATCGATGGCTTTTAATACGTCATTTTTCGGCAAAACACATACGCCTTCGTTAATTAGAGTATAATGAGAACATCTGCAAGAGACAGGAGTTTATACATGAGTCATTTTAAAAACTATCAAATCAGTCATGACATTTTACGAGCATTAGAAGGACTGGGATATACAGAACCGACCAAGGTGCAGCAGAGCGTGATCCCCGCTGCCCTTGAACGAAAAGATCTTGTCGTCAAATCACAGACGGGAAGCGGGAAAACGGCTTCGTTCGGGATTCCTCTCTGTGAGCTGGCGGATTGGGATGAAAACAAGCCGCAGGCGCTTATTTTAACACCGACCCGTGAGCTGGCGGTTCAAGTAAAAGAGGATATCACGAACATCGGGAGATTTAAACGAATCAAAGCGACAGCCGTGTTTGGAAAGTCCTCCTTTGATAAACAAAAAGCTGAACTGAAGCAAAAAAGCCACATTGTTGTCGGCACGCCGGGACGTGTCTTGGATCATATCGAAAAGGGCACGCTGCCGTTAGACCGTCTCTCCTATTTGGTCATTGATGAAGCGGATGAGATGCTGAATATGGGCTTTATCGAGCAGGTGGAGGCGATTATCAAGCATCTTCCGACTGAGCGCACGACAATGCTGTTTTCGGCGACGCTGCCGGAGGATATTGAGAAATTAAGCCGTCAATACATGCAAAACCCGGAGCATATCGAAATCAAAGCGGCCGGTCTTACCACCAGGAATATTGAACATGCGGTGATTCAAGTAAGAGAAGAGAATAAGTTTGCTTTGCTGAAAGATGTGCTGATGACGGAGAATCCTGACAGCTGCATCATTTTCTGCCGGACGAAAGAGCATGTCAATCAGCTGACCGATGGATTGGATGACTTAGGATATCCATGCGACAAAATTCACGGCGGAATGATTCAGGAAGACCGGTTCGACGTCATGAATGAATTTAAACGGGGCGAGTATCGGTACCTAGTCGCGACAGATGTCGCCGCGCGCGGGATTGATATTGAAAATATCTCCCTTGTCATCAACTATGATCTGCCGCTTGAAAAGGAAAGCTACGTCCACCGCACGGGCCGGACGGGGCGTGCAGGAAACAAAGGAAAGGCCATTTCGTTTGTCACGGCCTTCGAAAAACGGTTTTTAGCCGACATAGAAGAATATATCGGGTTTGAGATTCAAAAAATAGAAGCCCCTTCTCAAGAGGAAGTGGCAAAGAAGAAACCTGATTTTCTATCTAAATTGAATGACCGTCCGGATACCAAAAAGGACAAAAGCGAAGAGCTGAATAAAGACATTATGAAGCTGTATTTTAACGGAGGAAAGAAGAAGAAAATCAGAGCCGTTGATTTTGTAGGAACGATTGCAAAAATTGATGGTGTGTCAGCTGATGACATCGGCATTATCACGATCATGGATTACGCCTCTTACGTGGAGATTTTAAACGGAAAAGGCCCTCATGTTCTCAAAGCGATGAAGAATACAACCGTCAAAGGGAAAAAGCTCAAGGTGAATAAAGCGAATAAATGATGAATGACCTGCTCCCGGTTAAAGGGGCAGGTCATTTTGCTGCTGGCTGACATCGGCACTGTTCTCTTCCGGGACAAAGGCGAGGATGACGATTCCGATCACAAACAAAATGATCAGGCTGAACACCGCAGTCGAGGATTTCCCGGTCAGCTGGGCGGTCACGGCGATGAGCAGCGGCCCCATAATCGAAGCGAATTTTCCGAAAATGTTGTAGAAACCGAAGAATTCATTGGCGTGGCGCTTTGGCACGAGCTTGGCGAAATAAGAACGGCTCAGAGCTTGAATGCCGCCCTGCGAGGTGGCGACAAGCATGGCCAGTATCCAGAAATCAAGCGTTGTCTCTAGAAAATAGGCGTACACGCAGACGATCATATAAATGACGATCCCCACGTACAGCATTGTTTTTCCCGTAAATCGTTCTGCCAATCTTCCGTATACAATGGAAAACGGCGCGGCGACGACCTGGGTGACAAACAGGATGATCAGGAGGCTTGTGGGGCTGATCCCTAAATCAGATCCATAGGATGTTGACATCGTAATAATGGTGCCGACTCCGTCGATATAAAAGAAATAAGCAAGCAAAAAGAGGAACAGCGCCCGGTACTGCTTAATCCGCTTCATCGTTTGGCCGAGCCGCTTAAAGCTGTTGATGACGATATGAGGTTCTCTTTTGATGTAATAGCGCTGATGGACATGCTTCAGCATCGGGATGGTAAACAGCCCCCACCAGGCAGCCGTTATGAAAAAGGACAATTGGCTTGCGGCAGATACAGACATCGGAATCGTCTCTGCTTGTGCAAGCAGGATGACAGCAATGCTGATGATAAATGGAATCGTGCTTCCAATGTATCCTAAGCCAAAACCCCGTGCAGAGACGAGATTCATCCGTTTTTCTGAAGTGACGTCAACGAGAAAGGCATCATAAAACACGTTGGCGCCGGAAAAACCGATAGCCGATATCGTATAAAACAGCAATAAAAGCAGCCAATGTTCACTCGGGATAAAGGCAAGCATCGCGGTACTGGCGACACCGGCTGACACAAAGAAACCGAAGAACTTTTTTTTGCACCCTTCATAGTCGGCGATCGTGCCTAAAATCGGCCCGAGCATGGCGAGAATAAACGTTGAAATCGCAATGGTATAGCCTAAATAGGCAGTCGATTGGGCAGCGCTGACACCGCTTTCCGCAACCGCTGATTTATAAAATAACGGAAACACCGCAGTGGTCACCACAATCGAATAAGCAGAATTTGCCCAGTCATATAAAACCCAGCTGTTTTCTTGTTTCGTAAAACGTTTCATCATCAGAGCCCCTCTCCGGTAACGATACTTCTATTGTACGAGAAATGGTCCTGAAAAGAATGGAATTGGCGTCATTTTTTACAAAATGTTTATGTTTTTGCCCTTCGAATCATACTTTTGATTTATTGTTGAGTGTAGGTTTATCTGGTACCATTTAACTATATTTTTGTCGTATTTTCCAGAAGAGGTTCAGTAGAGAGGAGACAGAGCATGAGGCGAATAGGCTTGTGTATAAGCCTGCTGGTCACAGTTCTTGCGATGAGCGCATGCGAAAGTGAAGGTGAGGCTCAGACGTTTGCAGATCGTGACCAAAAGATAGTAAAACAAACCGCAGCCAAACCGATGAGCAATAAGAAAAAGCAGGACTTCCAAGCCCTCCCGAGCGATAGGCAGCTGGCCGTTGTATTCAGTTCCATGATACATGTAAGCGAAGCATTTGATTATGGAATCGGCAATCCTGAATACTTCGTCCGGAGCAGCGTGACTGAAGAAGAGGCAGACATTGCGAAGGAGAACCTTGAATTGATTCAACTCGAAAACAAACCGCTCAAAAAACAAAACAGCGAGGCCTTCGCTTTGCTTCAAAAAACCCGCAATCATGAAAAGAGCCGCAACGACATTCAGCAGCTAAAAGAAAATAGAGACGCCTTTTTTGAGATCACAGACAGTATGATCAAACTCATCAGCCAAGTCACACCGAAAAACGCGAAGAAGACTAGACAGCAGCTGGATCAGCTGAAAAAACAATATACGCAATACAGCGCCGAAAGCGTCAACATCATGAACAGCATTGTTAAGAAGCAGGGAGCTGACAAAGAATCATTTGAACGCCATCTGGAGGCGCTGCTTCAAAAACAGCCCGGGCAGCCGGTGCTGAGTGAATTATATTGAACTGCTCCCCGCTCTTTCCCTGATGATATTGACCTAGTACAAAAAGAATGTACAATCAAGGTGTAGTCTGTTCTTAGTTGATTGGAGGGACATGTCATGAAAATTGCGAAGGTGATCAACAATAACGTGATCAGCGTGGTCAATGAACAGGGAAAAGAATTGGTCATCATGGGCAGGGGGCTCGCGTTCCAGAAAAAGTCCGGCGATGATGTCGATGAAGCCCGCATTGAGAAGGTGTTTACGCTCGATAACAAGGATGTATCAGAAAAATTCAAAACCCTTTTGTATGATATACCGATCGAGTGTATGGAAGTATCCGAAGAGATTATCAGCTATGCGAAACTCCGGCTCGGCAAAAAGCTCAATGACAGCATCTATGTGTCGCTGACCGATCATATTAACTTTGCTATCCAGCGTAATCGGAATGGGCTTGATATCAAAAACGCCTTGCTGTGGGAAACAAAGCGGCTGTACAAAGACGAATTTGCGATCGGCAAAGAAGCACTGGAAATGGTAAAAAACAAGACTGGCGTGTCTCTGCCGGAGGATGAAGCAGGCTTTATTGCCCTGCATATCGTAAATGCCGAGCTGAATGAAGAGATGCCCAATATCATCAACATTACAAAAGTCATGCAAGAGATTTTGAGTATCGTAAAATACCATTTTAAGATTGAATTCAACGAAGAATCACTTCACTATTATCGGTTTGTCACCCACTTAAAGTTTTTCGCGCAGCGTCTTTTTAACGGCACACACATGGAAAGCCAGGACGATTTTTTGCTGGAGACGGTGAAAGAAAAGTACCATCGCGCGTATGAATGCACGAAGAAAATCCAAACCTACATTGAGCAGGAGTATGAACACAAGCTCACCAGTGACGAGCTGCTGTATTTAACGATTCACATAGAAAGGATCGTCAAACAAACATAATGAAAGCGTTGACATTTTTATTTTCTTGTGTTAATTTTTTCTTACATTCAACATACGGTGATATTAGGATTGTTACTGATAAGCAGGCAAAACCTAAATTACAATGAGTGCGGATGATCTCTGTCTGTGCTGATGGTAATTTAGGTTTTTATTTTTTTCAGAGGGATGGTGATGACGGCGTTTTACAGAAAAAACCGAATGAGGGCGTTTCATAGGATTGTTACTGGTCAGGCAGGCAAAACCTAAACTACTTGTTCCTATTGCGATAGGGGTAGTTTAGGTTTTTTATTTTTTAGGAAGGGATGAGAGGAAAATGGGGATTCAAGCAGCGGCAAAAAATATACTACAGCTGGTTGGCGGGGAAGAAAATGTGCGTTCCCTTGTACATTGTGCGACACGCCTGCGTTTTACGCTGAACGATCGGTCGAAAGCAGATAAAGATAAAATCGAAGCTTTGGATGAAGTCGTAACTGTAGTGGAAAGCGGAGGACAGTTTCAAGTCGTGATCGGCAATCACGTTTCAGAGGTGTATCAAGAGATTGGAAGAATGTCTCATCTGCTGAATGATGACCGAGCTGAACGTTCTGCCCAGAAAGGAAATCTGTTCGGACGGCTTGTTGATATCGTATCGAGCATTTTTACACCCTTACTTGGCGTGATGGCAGGAGCGGGAATTTTAAAGGGCCTGCTGATGATATGTACAAATGCCGGCTGGCTCAAACCAGAGGAAACCACTTATACGATACTGTATGCCGCTGCGGACAGCCTGTTTTATTTTCTTCCGCTCTTGCTGGCTATTACCGCTGCCCGAAAGTTTGGCGCGAATCTATTTGTTTCTGTCACGGTTGCCGGGGCGCTTATCTATCCAACGATCATTGAGCTGAAGAACGGCAATGCAGAAACGGACTTTTTCGGGATTCCAGTCGTGTTAATGAACTATACATCAACTGTGATCCCGATCATTTTGGCGATTTTTGTGATGAGTTATGTTGAGAAGTATTTGAACCGGGTGATTCATGATAGTGTGAAAACCTTCATTACCCCGCTCGTTTGTCTTGTAACCATTGTACCGCTCACATTAATTGTATTCGGCCCGGTTGGTGTAAACGCAGGAAATGCCATCGCGTCTGCGATTCTGGCGATCTTCAGCTTTAACCCGATGCTGGCCGGCGCTGTGATCGCTGCACTTTGGCAGATCCTTGTCATCTTTGGCATCCACTGGGGGATTGTGCCGGTCATTTTAAATAACATTGCGGTCAATGGACAGGATTCGATCAAACCGGCTACAGCAGCAGCTGTATTTGCACAAACAGGAGCTGCTGTGGGTGTCATGCTGAAAACGAAAAACAAAAAATTAAAGGCGCTTGCCGGTTCCGCTGCTGTCACAGGGATCTTTGGCATTACAGAACCGGCCGTTTACGGCATCACGCTCAGGCTGAAAAAACCTTTTGTATGCGGTGTCATTAGTGCGGCCGTTGGCGGGGCGATTATCGGGCAGGCTCACAGCGTCGCCATCGCTTCAGGCGCACCTGGTCTATTGACGATCCCGATTTTCTACGGACAGGGCTTTGCCGGTTTTATCTTGGGAATCTCGGTATCTTTTATTCTATCAATCATCCTAACGTATATTGTCGGGTTTGAAGACCCTGCAGAACAAACAGATATCAAAACAGAGCCATCTGCACCCGCAGTCCGCCGGGAAGAGATCAGCAGCCCGTTAGAAGGAAAAGTGATTCCGCTAACAGAAGTGAAGGATAAAGTGTTTGCGTCTGAGACACTCGGAAAGGGAATAGCGATTTTGCCGGAGAAAGGCAGACTCGTCGCACCAGCGGATGGCGTGATATCAACCGTTTTTCCGACTGGCCATGCATTTGGAATGGTGACTGATCAGGAAACAGAAATCCTCATTCACCTCGGATTTGATACGGTGAAGCTGGAGGGTAAGCACTTTTATCCTAAGGTCGTACAGGGACAAACCGTCAAACAAGGAGACTTGCTTGCTGAATTTGACCTGGATGACTTACGAAAGGCGGGATTTGATATGAACACGCCGATCGTCATCACAAACGCAGATCAATATACCGACGTCATTCAAACAGATCAAAAGCAAGTCAAAATAGAAGAAAGAATCTTTTCTTTAATCTAAAACCATTGGAGGAACAGACAATGAACTATAAAACACTTGCAGCATTTCCGGAGCATTTTTTGTGGGGAGCATCAACTTCTGCCTATCAAGTGGAAGGCGCGTGGAACGAAGATGGAAAAGGCCCGTCAGTGATTGACGCACGCGACAGCTATCCAGAGGGAACAACTGATTTTAAAGTCGCCAGCGACCATTACCATCGCTATAAAGAAGACGTTGCGCTGTTTGCCGAAATGGGCTTTAAAGCATACCGTTTTTCCATTGCATGGACGCGGATTATTCCTGACGGTGACGGAGACATCAATCAAAAGGGAATTGAATTTTACAGCAACCTGATTGATGAGATGCTCAAATATAAGATCGAACCGATTGTTACGATGTATCACTTTGATCTGCCGAATGCCCTGCAGAAAAAAGGCGGCTGGTCGCAAAGAACGACAATTGACGCGTTTGAACGGTATTCCAAGGTGTTGTTTGAGCACTTCGGTGACCGTGTGAAGTACTGGCTGACCATCAACGAACAAAACATGATGATCCTTCATGGCAGCGCTTTAGGGACACTTGATCCGAATCTCAAAAACCCGAAAAAAGAGCTTTATCAGCAAAATCATCACATGCTGGTGGCGCAGGCAAAAGCCATGAACCTCTGCCACGACATGCTGCCGGAAGCCAAAATCGGCCCTGCTCCGAATATCGCGCTCATCTACCCAGCGTCTTCAAAACCGGAGGATATTGTGGCGGCTTTCAACTATAATGCGATTCGGAACTGGCTCTATTTAGACATGGCAGTTCATGGGCGCTACAATACGACGGCATGGGCTTATATGAAAGAAAAAGGCTATACGCCAGTCATTGAAAATGGTGACATGGAGATTCTGCAATCTGCGAAACCTGATTTTATCGCCTTTAACTACTATACCTCTCAAACAGCGGCAGCGAGCAAAGGCGACGGGTCGGATGAAGTGGCACGCGGAGGAGACCAGCATTTGAAAACGGGTGAAGACGGTGTCTACCGCGGCAGCAGCAACCCGCATTTGAAGAAAAATGACTTCGGCTGGGAGATTGACCCGGTCGGTTTCCGATCCACGCTGAGAGAAATCTATGACCGTTACCAGTTGCCATTGATCATCACAGAAAACGGGCTTGGCGCTTTTGATCAATTAGAAGAAAATGATACGGTCAATGATGATTACCGCATTGATTATTTAAAACAGCATATCGAACAAATTCAATGGGCCATCACAGACGGTGTCGATGTGTTCGGCTACTCCCCATGGTCAGCCATTGACTTGATTTCTACGCACCAAGGCTGCTCGAAACGCTACGGCTTCATTTACGTCAACCGTGATGAATTTGATCTGAAGGATCTGCGCCGAATCCGCAAGAAAAGCTTTTATTGGTATAAAGAGCTGATTGCTTCAAACGGTGAAGTGTTGAAGGGGAGTTAAAAATATAAAAATTATGAACATCGATTCATAAATGTCTTCCATGTATAATTCCGAAGACCAACTATTTGATCCTTCATCTGTTCTTGACGAATAACCCTGACGATATTTTTTCTTCGGCCTTCGTCAGATCGAACACGGATCACATGGATTTTGTCTGGAACAGGCAGGACTATGACTGCTTGCATCCGACTAATTTTCGGAAGAATTCCTTCCTTTTCATAAAACCGCAGCGTTGAAGAAGGAATACCAAACATGTTCTTTACTTATTGAATTCGATACATCTCATCACCTTCATTTTGTTAAAGTTAGGTCTAAGTATAATCCAAAGGTGCAAAGCCAAATTAATTATCAATCTAAAAATGATAGTTACAGGATTCTAGGATTCGTTATTATCATTATTATGACCGATGTTCCCTTTTAAAAGAATCATGTATGATCAACATAGAAAACGCTTTCAATGAAAGGGGAATGCCAATATGCCTTATCTGAAACGAGTGTTGTTGCTTTTTGTCACTGGATTGTTTATGAGTTTGTCTGCAATCACTTCTACTGCCTCGGCTCAAACAGGCGGATCGTTTTTTGACCCTTTTAACGGCTATAACTCTGGCTTTTGGCAAAAAGCAGATGGTTATTCAAATGGAAATATGTTCAACTGCACTTGGCGGGCTAATAACGTATCAATGACGTCATTGGGTGAAATGCGTTTGGCGCTAACAAGTCCATCTTATAACAAGTTTGACTGCGGGGAAAACCGGTCTGTTCAAGCATATGGCTATGGACTTTATGAAGTCAGAATGAAACCAGCTAAAAACGTAGGGATCGTTTCATCTTTCTTCACATACACAGGCCCAACGGATGGAACTCCTTGGGATGAGATTGATATTGAATTTTTAGGAAAAGACACAACAAAGGTTCAATTTAACTATTACACAAATGGTGTAGGAAACCATGAGAAGCTAGTGGATCTCGGATTTGATGCGGCTAATGCCTATCATACGTATGCGTTCGATTGGCAGCCAAACTCTATTAAGTGGTATGTCGATGGGCAATTAAAACATACTGCGACAAGCCAAATTCCGACAACACCAGGAAAGATCATGATGAACCTGTGGAATGGTACGGGTGTCGATGAATGGCTCGGTTCCTACAATGGTGTAACACCGCTATACGCTCATTACGACTGGGTGCGTTATACAAAAAAATAATGTCAAATGTGATAAGAGCCTGCTGCCTCAGTATAGCCAGGCTCTTATGATTGTAGTGAGAAGTTGTTGGCATGAATATCTTCTATTCACTCAAAATATCCAATGTGATATATATTTTGATCTTGGGTTTTCGGATGATACAGAACAAAAGGATTTCCGCCAGCGGAAATCCTTTTTTCATTAAAACGAGATAATCCCAATCAAGAGCGCTGCAATCGTCATCACAATCGTTGTCCCCACGGCCCATTTGATGGTGAATTTTTGATGGTCGCCAAAGCTGACGCCTGCCATTCCGACCAATAGATAGGTGGAAGGCACAAGCGGGCTGAGTAGATGCACCGGCTGGCCCAGCAAGGAGGCCCTTCCGATTTCAGCGGCGTCTATTCCGTAAGCGGAAGCGGCTTCTGCAATGATGGGAAGGACACCGAAGTAAAAGGCGTCATTCGACATAAAAAAGGTGAATGGCATGCTGACAATGGCAGTGATCAAGGGCAGGTGCGGGCCCATGGCATCAGGGATGAGTGAAACGAGAGAATGTGCCATCGCATCGACCATTTTTGTGCCGGAGAGAATGCCTGTGAAAATACCAGCCGCAAACACCATGGACACAACGTTTAACGCATTTCCCGCATGCGCCGAGATCCGTTTCTGCTGCTCTTTGACATTTGGATAGTTTACCATCAAGGCGATGGCGAACGCGATCATAAAAAGAACAGGGATCGGAAGCAGGCTGGTGATCAGAGCGGCCATCAGAGCGATAGTCAGCAGCAGGTTAAACCATTGGAGAGCGGGACGCTTGAGCGGCGCTGCATCCGGATCGGAGGACGGCGCGTGTTCAATCGAAATGACGCCGAGCCGCTTTCGCTCTTTCTTTCCAAGGATATAAGCAACGGCGATCACCCAGAGAACGCCGGCGATCATAGCGGGAATCAGCGGCGTGAAGACCTCCGACGTGTCCAATTTTAAGGAAGCCAAAACCCTCGCTGTCGGCCCGCCCCACGGAATAATGTTCATGACCCCAGAACCGAGCATTGCAATTCCCGCTAATACCAAACGGTTCATGCCGAGCCGTTTGTAAAGAGGCAGCATCGCCGCAATGGTAATCATATAGGTTGTTGTCCCATCCCCGTCCAGCGAAATGGTCATCGTCAGAACCGCGGTGCCGACGGCGATTTTTAACGGATCTCCTTTGACAAGCGATAGGATTTTTGCAATGAGAGGATCGAACAAACCTGAGTCAATCATAATGCCGAAATAAAGGATGGCGAATAACAGCATGATGCCGGTAGGAGCGAGGTCTGTTACGCCCTGAATCATCATCTCGCCAAGATCTTTGCCGAATCCGCTGATCAGGGCAAACACAACAGGAACAACAATCAACGCAATAAGAGCGGAAAGCCGGTTAGAAATAATAAGGTACATAAAGACAATCATCATCACAAAACCGAGTATGGCAAGCACGATATGACCTCCCCCATTTAACAGCACATTTTTAGTAAGCGCTTCCACATTTTCTTTTTGAGAAGAAGGCTTATTTCAAATGTGTATGACCTCATCCTGATATGTAGACCTAAAATCCTATTGAGCGGATTAGCAGTTTATATGAAGAATGCCACGGGTAAATGTGCTGTAGAATGTTTCGTTTTAAAAAGGGGGAACAGACATGAGTGATGATCAAAACAAACGTGTAAATGAACACTCAAAGGACGAGCAGCTTGAGCAGTACAGGGTCGATAACGGCGGGAAGAAAATGACGACAAACCAAGGTTTGCGAGTGTCGGAGGATGAGCACTCGTTAAAAGCCGGGGTTCGCGGCCCGACGCTGATGGAGGATTTTCACTTCCGGGAGAAAATGACGCACTTTGACCATGAGAGGATTCCGGAGCGTGTTGTGCATGCGCGCGGGTATGGCGTGCATGGCTTTTTTCAGGTTTACGAGCCGATGACCGAGTATACACGGGCCAAATTTCTTCAGGACCCTTCAGTGAAGACACCTGTATTTGTCCGGTTTTCAACTGTTGCGGGTTCTAAAGGCTCCGCAGACACAGTGCGGGACGCAAGAGGCTTTGCGACGAAATTTTATACTGAAGAAGGAAACTATGATCTTGTAGGAAATAACATCCCGGTGTTTTTCATTCAGGATGCGATCAAATTTCCGGATTTGGTTCACGCGTTTAAGCCTGAACCTCACAATGAAATGCCTCAGGCCGCGACCGCTCATGATACGTTTTGGGATTTTGTCGCCAATAACCCTGAGTCGGCTCACATGGTGATGTGGACGATGTCTGACAGAGGTATTCCTCGCAGCTACAGAATGATGGAAGGCTTCGGCGTTCACACGTTCCGATTTGTCAATGAACAAGGAAAGGCGCGTTTTGTGAAATTCCACTGGAAGCCAGTGCTCGGCGTACATTCTCTCGTATGGGATGAAGCGCAGAAAATTGCCGGGAAAGATCCTGATTTCCACCGCCGCGACCTGTGGGAAACGATTGAAAACGGCGGCACGGTTGAATATGAGCTCGGCGTGCAGATGATTGATGAAGAAGATGAATTCCAATTTGATTTTGATATCCTTGATCCGACAAAGCTGTGGCCGGAAGAGCTTGTACCGGTGAAGATCATTGGGAAAATGACGCTGAACCGTAACCAGGATAATGTGTTTGCGGAAACGGAACAAGTCGCATTCCACCCGGGAAATGTCGTGCCGGGCATCGATTTTACCAATGACCCGCTATTGCAGGGACGGCTTTTCTCTTATACCGACACACAGCTCATCCGTCTTGGCGGCCCGAACTTTCATGAGCTTCCGATTAACCGGCCGGTATGTCCGTTCCATAACAATCAATACGACGGCTATCACCGGATGACGATCAATAAGGGGCCGGTCGCTTATCATAAAAACTCTCTGCAAAACAATGACCCGTCGCCAGCGACAGCCGAAGAAGGCGGCTACGTCCACTATCAGGAGAAAGTCGAGGGCAAAAAAATCCGCCAGCGGAGCGACAGCTTCAACAATTATTACTCACAGGCGAAGCTGTTTTGGAACAGTATGTCTCCTGTCGAGAAACAGCACATTATCTCTGCCTTCTGCTTTGAGGTCGGGAAGGTCAAAAGCAAGGGCGTGCAGCGGCAGGTCGTTGACGTCTTCAGCAATGTGGATACAGGCTTAGCAGAAGAAATCGCCAAAGGAGTGGGCGTGGCGCCGCCGGCGAAACGGAAAGCATCAAAAGAAATTCTTACCTCACCTGCGTTAAGCCAAGCCCGTACAGTGAAAACAGCGTCAACGAGAAAAGTCGCTGTTCTCGCCGGAAACGGATTTCATGAAAAAGAGCTGCAAACAGTGCTGGATGCCTTAAAGCAAGAAGGGATCTCAGCGGATATCATCAGCCAAACGCTGGGGTACATCACAAGCGGCACTGGACAGCAGCTTGAGGCTGGCGGCACGTTCCTGACGGCTGATTCCGTTTTGTATGATGCTGTCTATGCCGCAGGAGGACCGGAGTTAAAAGGCAACAAACAAGCGATAGCGTTTATCAGAGAAGCCTACAGCCACTATAAAGCGATCGGTGCAGCGAACGAAGGAATTGATCTTCTTCAATCAGCTGTCGGGGCAACAGAGGGGCCGGGCATCGTGACTGCGAAAGATGAAGCGGACTACACCGCTTTCAGCAAGGCGTTTATCGAGGCCGTCGCCGCACACCGCCATTGGGATAGACGAATTTGATCTGCTCCTGTATCTTAAAGGAAGATACTTTTCATAAGGAGCATGACAAATGAACGAAAAACAACTCGCTGAAGCTTACGAACGCGATGAAAATATGATGATTTTGGTGTTTGCCCAATGGTGCGTGAACCATGATCTTGATCCGGTGGAGCTGTACGCCAAAGCATATCCGCAGCAAAAGCTGAATGAAAGCTTGAAAAAAACCATGGACGAACTGGTCGTGCCCAAACACGAATCAGAACACATTCCGGATCAGACCGTCATTGCGGTGTTAGAGATGTTTGGAAATACAGATTTGGCACAAGCGGTTCACGAAGCAATTGCTGAGCGTAAACAATAAAAAAAGAGACATATTGTGTCTCTTTTTTTATTAGAAAAATCGAGCTATTAGACCTAGAAACTTCTTTTCACTTCCATCAGTCTATAAAAGTGTACCTTGCAGAAAAAAGGGAATAATAAGCAATGCACATTAAAGGAGGAGATCGTATGAAATGGAATAACATGCTGAAAGCCGCGGGGATTGCAGTTTTGCTTTTTGCTGTATTTGCATATGCGGCCCCATCATCAAAAGCAGCTCAAGAGAAAACACCGACTGTCAGCAGCCATACGTACAAAAAGATCAAGGAATTAAAGTATCCACAGGTGCATCACATCGGAAATGCCGCGTTTGAAAAGAAAATCAATCAAGAGCTGAAAGCCTACATTGAACAATCGTATCAGGAATACCTGAAAAACAAAAAAGCAGGCGAACAGCAGGGCTTCAAAGCGGAATATCAAACATCCTTCAGCGTCAAATACAATGCGGCAGGCAAGCTCAGCATTCAAACGCTCAATTATATTTATTCAGGCGGCGCCCATGGTTTAACATCTGTTCAGTCCTTCAACTATGACTTGAAAGCACAAAAGCGGGTGACACTGAATCAGATTCTGAATACCAAAACAAAAATCAGCAAAACGAAAGACTACCTATACAGCTATATCAAAAAACATGACACGCTGTTTTTCCCTGACGTAAAGAAAGAGGATATTACCCTTAACCAAGACACAACGTTTTACTTTACGAAAAACGGGATCGCCATCGTCTTCGGCCAGTATGACTTGGGACCTTATGCAGCCGGAATCCGTGATGTGCAGGTGCCTTCCTCTATTTATCAATAATCAAAAGAGCCATATCCGCAAAAGGGATATGGCTCAATGTTTCTACCACACAAACAGGCCGACAATCGCAGCACTTAGTAAAGATACCGCAATTCCGCTGACGAGCAATTTCCACACGTTTTTCCCGATGACCGTTGACTTTTCGCCGTCAAGGATCGAGTTGTACGTACCATAAATCATGCCGACTGTACTGAAGTTGGCAAATGACGTCAGGAATGTCGTCGCCACCGCAACTGTGTGAGGCGGAAGTGATTTGAGATTTTCTTTCAAGTCAAGCATCGCAACAAACTCGTTCGTTGCCAATTTCATTCCCATCAGCTGAGCGACATACATCGCATCGTGTACCGGCAGCCCAAGCAGGAATGCGAAAGGACTGAAGAGATAAGCAAAAATCGTCTGGATGGTGAGGCCGTGTACGAAAACGCCAAGAATGCCATTGACTGCTGACGTTAATGCGACATATCCGATCACCATTGCCAAAATAACGATAACCATGTTCATGCCGACAAGCATACTGTTAGAAATCGTAGAGAAAAAGTCTTTCTTCTCTTCTTTAGGCGGTGTATAGATGATATCTTCATCTTCCGGCACGTGAACAGGGTTCAGCAGGTTTGCGATAATCAGCGCGTTTAAGCAGTTTAAAGGAATCGCTGTAAATACGTATGTCGCCGGCACCATTGACAGGTAAGATCCAATAATGGAGCCGCTGATGCTGCTCATGCTCATCAAGCCGAATGTAAGCAGGCGGTTGTTATTTAATACCGTAAGCTGCTGGCGGATGACCGCAAGTGCTTCCGTATTTCCCAAGAACATCATTTGAATAGAGAAAAAGCTTTCTAATTTCGGCAAGCGGGAAGCCTTTGAAATCACCCATCCGATTTTATCAATCAGCCAAGGCAAAATGCCGAAATATGTTAAAATATCAAAGAATGTGACGATAAAGATAATTGGAAGAAGTGCACTAAAGAAAAAGTCTACTGTTTCATTCGCCATGACAGACGGGAAGGCAAACGCGATACCGTCACTGGCGCAAGCAATCAGCCAAGTGAAGAAATCACCAATTTTGCCGATGGCCCAGCTCCCGACTTTTGTTCCCAGCATAAACCAAGTAATCAGCAATTCCAGAACAATTAACGTAATGATCGGGCGCCACTTGATTTTCTTTTTCTGCGGAGAACATAGGAATACAACTGCCATAATCACAATGAGACCGACAAGGTTTAATAAAAAGTACATGATAGCAACTCCTATGAGGTTTATTATGGAAACAAAAAAAGCTCTTATCCTTCACAAATTCTGGAAGTGCAGAAAGTGTGAAAAATAAGAGCAAACAGAAAAGAACTTGTCCTTTTCAACTCGTTCAAATTTATTCAAACTTTCTTGTAGTCTAGTTTTTTACGGTTACTAGGTAGAAACAATCAGACCATATTACTGATCATATACAAGAATGTCTATTTTCTAAGTTGATAGCAGTATTTTATCCTTTCAATTTTTGAAAATCAACCTTTTTAACTATTTTCACAATAATAAAATTTATATTTTGAAATTGAGAAAATAAAGGAAAAACATGTTGGATTGCTATGTTGATATGATTTTGATGAGGCAACAGCATTGCAGCGCTGTTTTTTCTCCTATATATGGTTTCAGCTCCTAGAGGTTTGTTGTATGATGTACATGGGGAAACCCTATACAGCAAAAAAGGGAGTTTTTTCATGATTATCCAATTCATTCGTTATAGATAATGACAGGTATAGACAATCTGCCAGACCTGGCCAATTTTTGTAAAAGGCTCAGGTTTATTTGTCTATGCCTTTTTCATTTATCTAAAAATGAATGAATGAGGTGTTTTTTATCATGAAACGAACAGCTGATGTCAGCCAATTCGCACCCATGTTTCGATGCCCGCTCTGCGGTTCTTCCATGGATGCGGCTTCAGGAAAAAGCTTGATTTGTACAGAACGAGGGCATACATTTGATAGATCTCGGCACGGATATGTGAACTTCCTGACGAAGCCGGTCAAAACCGGTTACGATGCCGGGCTTTTTGAGGCGAGGAGCAGGCTGATTGGGGAATGCCGGTTTTTTGAACCACTCCATCATGCAATTGCAGATCTCATCAGTCACCTCAAATCTGGTGAAGAAGCTTTCACCATCTTGGACAGCGGATGCGGTGAGGGATCTCATTTGAATGCGCTTTGCGGCTTTGATTATGCAGGGAAAACAGCGATGGGAGCAGGCATCGATCTTTCAAAGGATGGGATTGTAAAAGCTTCTAAGACATTCAAAGATCAAATGTGGGCGGTTGCCGATGTGGCGTGTGCCCCCTTTCATGACCGCCAATTTGATGTTGTCCTGTCTATTTTTTCGCCGTCCAATTATGCAGAGTTTCATAGATTGCTGAAGGATGACGGCATGCTCATTAAAGTAGTGCCGCGAAAAGATTATTTAATAGAATTAAGGCAATTTTTATATACTGATTCACCAAGGCGTACGTATTCCAATACGGCAGCTGTTGAGCGTTTTACAGCGAATGTTGAACGCAGCCAACAAGCGAGGCTGCGCTATGTCAAAACGCTTAACCGGCAAGCGATACATTGGCTGCTCCAGATGACGCCGCTCGCCTGGTCGGCGCCGAAAGACCGAGTCAGCCTGCTGAAAGAGATGAAATCAGCCGATATCACGGTTGATGTCGATATTCTAATAGGAATGAAATGATGGCAGAGGAAAGCTCCGAAAAAAGGAGCTTTCCTTTTTTAATCGGAATAGTTGGCCCGCGCTTCTCGTACATATGGAAAGGGGACGGAAACAGCCGATGCGGAGAGTTTTTGTAAACGCTTTCTAGTCCATGGAAATGGGGGATGCTTGTGGAACTGATTATTATTCTATTGGCGCTAGGCTTGCTGATGTTTACGGCGTATCGGGGATTTTCTGTCATTTTGTTTGCGCCGATTTGCGCGTTATTCGCGGTGCTGCTGACTGATCCAAGCCATGTGCTTCCTTTTTTCTCATCGATTTTTATGGAAAAGATGGCGGGTTTTATTAAGCTGTATTTTCCGGTATTTTTGCTCGGTGCGATTTTTGGAAAGGTCGTCGAAATGTCAGGGCTCGCGGCATCGATTGCGAAAACGATTGTCAGGCTTGTCGGGGCAAAAAGAGCGATACTTGCAATTGTGCTGATGGGCGCTATCTTGACGTACAGCGGCGTCAGCCTGTTTGTTGTGGTGTTTGCCGTATATCCGTTTGCGAAAAATCTGTTCCGAGAAGCAAACATACCGAAACGCCTTATCCCGGGAACGATTGCTTTAGGGGCTTTTACGTTTACGATGGACGCACTTCCGGGTACGCCGCAGATTCAAAATGTCATCCCGACGACGTTTTTCAAAACAGACATTTATGCCGCTCCTTGGCTTGGCTTGATCGGCGCAGTGATTGTGCTGGCAGCGGGCATGCTCTATTTGGAATCGAGGCGAAAAAAAGCACAGGCATCCGGCGAGGACTATGGCGGTTTTGATTCGGAGGATTCAGCCGCTCTCGAAAAGTCTGAGTTCGCGGCAGAACCTGACAAAAGCCCGGTGCAGCATGCGCTTGCCTTTGTCCCGCTTATACTCGTAGGTGCAATGAATAAATGTTTCACCATATACCTTCCAAAGTGGTATCCGAATGGATTTGATTTTTCGTCGATCGGATTAAAGGAGTTCGGAAAGCTTGATATTTCTTCAGCCGCTGCCATTTGGTCGGTTGAGCTCGCTCTGGTAATTGGCATCATCACAACAATTTTATTTGATTGGAGAAGAGTGTTTGCCCAAATGAAGGAGGGGCTGAATGAAGGGATCGGCGGCGCCTTGCTGGCATCTATGAATACGGGTGCCGAGTATGGTTTCGGCGGCGTTATCGCCGCACTGCCGGGGTTTCACAAGCTGAGCAGCGGAATTTCGCACACCTTTACCGACCCGCTTGTAAACGGGGCTGTCACGACAACAGCGCTGGCGGGAATCACCGGGTCGGCTTCAGGAGGTATGGGCATTGCGTTAAGCGCGATGTCGGATCAATATTTGCAGGCGATTCAGGCTTACAACATTCCGCCGGAAGTGATGCATCGGGTCATTTCGATGGCATCAGGCGGTATGGATACGCTGCCGCATAATGGTGCTGTCATCACGCTTCTGGCCGTGACGGGACTGACTCACCGGCAATCGTATCGGGATATTTTTGCGATCACGCTCATCAAAACGGCTGCCGTATTTGCTGTGATCGCGATTTACAGCCTGACGGGTCTAGTGTAGGAGAAAACGAAAGGGGCATCAATATGGGAAAAGTGCTGTCATCTAGTAAGGAAGCTGCGGAACTGATTCATGATGGTGATACGCTGATCGCAGGAGGATTCGGGCTGTGCGGCATTCCTGAACAGCTCATTTTGGCGATAAGAGACAAGGGAGCAAAGGATTTAACCGTTGTCAGCAATAATTGCGGAGTCGATGATTGGGGGCTTGGTTTGCTTTTGGCTAACAGGCAAATCAAGAAAATGATCGCATCCTATGTCGGTGAAAATAAAATTTTTGAGCGGCAGTTTTTAAGCGGAGAGCTTGAGGTCGAGCTTGTTCCCCAAGGAACGCTCGCCGAGAGAATTCGCGCAGGCGGCGCGGGCATACCGGGATTTTACACGGCGACAGGCGTCGGCACCTCAATAGCCGAGGGAAAAGAACATAAAACGTTCGGCGGCCGGACATATGTGCTGGAGCGAGGCATCACCGGCGATGTGGCGATCGTTAAAGCGTGGAAAGCGGACACTATGGGGAATTTGGTTTTTCGGAAAACGGCGAGAAATTTCAATCCCGTTGCCGCCATGGCAGGCAAGATCACGATTGCCGAGGCGGAAGAAATTGTGGAAGCGGGAGAGCTCGATCCAGATCACATCCACACACCGGGAATTTACGTACAGCATGTGGTGCTTGGCGCAAGCCATGAAAAACGGATTGAAAAACGAACAGTTCGGCAAGCGGCGGGAAAGGGTGAGGCGAAATGAAGGAAGCGAGAAAACGAATGGTCAAACGGGCTGTACAAGAAATTAAGGATGGCATGAACGTCAATCTTGGGATTGGAATGCCGACGCTTGTCGCAAATGAGATACCCGATGGCGTTCACGTCATGCTTCAGTCAGAAAACGGTTTGCTCGGAATCGGCCCCTATCCTGTGGAAGGAGCGGTAGACGCGGACTTGATCAATGCGGGAAAGGAAACGATCACAGAAGTGACGGGCGCCTCCTATTTTGACAGCGCTGAGTCATTCGCAATGATAAGAGGCGGGCATATCGATTTGGCTATCCTTGGCGGCATGGAGGTTTCTGAGCAGGGCGATTTGGCCAATTGGATGATCCCCGGCAAAATGGTCAAAGGGATGGGCGGCGCCATGGATCTCGTCAACGGGGCGAAACGGATCGTTGTCATCATGGAGCATGTCAATAAACATGGCGAGTCAAAGGTGAAACAAGCTTGCACCCTTCCGCTGACAGGCCAGAAAGTCGTGCACAGGCTGATTACGGATTTGGCTGTGTTTGATTTTGATAACGGCCGCATGACACTGACTGAGCTTCAGGAAGGCGTCACAATTGAAGAGGTTTATGAAAAAACAGAAGCTAATTTCGCTGTAAGCCAGTCTGTGCTCAAACAAAATTCTTAATGGGAAGGTGTTTGACATGAACAAACAAGTCGCATTGGTGACAGGGGCAGCCGGCGGAATCGGATTCGAAATCGCAAAGGAATTCGCCCGTGAAGGCGCCAGCGTCATCGTTTCGGATCTCCATCAGGAAGCGTGTGAAAAGGCCGCCTCCAAGCTTGCCGAAGAAGGCTTTGACGCAGCAGCCATTCCGTGTGATGTGGCAAAGGAAACGCAAGTCGCTGATACGGTGAACGCCATCCAGAAACGATACGGCCGCTTGGATATTTTGGTGAACAATGCCGGTATTCAGCACGTCGCCCCGATTGAAGAGTTTCCCACAGAAACCTTTGAGCAGCTGATCAAGGTCATGCTGACGGCGCCCTTCATTGCGATGAAGCATGTTTTTCCGCTCATGAAAAAACAGCAGTTTGGCAGAATCATTAATATCGCGTCTGTTAATGGTTTAGTCGGCTTTGCGGGGAAATCCGCTTATAATAGCGCCAAGCACGGCGTCATTGGGCTGACAAAGGTCGGGGCGCTGGAAGGCGCCCCCCACGGAATTACAGTCAACGCGCTCTGCCCGGGTTATGTCGATACTCAGCTTGTCCGCAATCAGCTGAGCGATCTTTCGAAAACAAGAAATGTCCCTTACGACTCCGTACTTGAACAGGTCATTTTTCCGCTTGTCCCGCAAAAACGACTGCTTTCCGTCAAGGAAATCGCGGATTATGCGGTGTTTTTGGCAAGCGGGAAAGCGAAGGGCGTCACCGGGCAGGCTGTCGTCCTTGATGGGGGCTACACCGCTCAATGACATAAAAAAACACACTTGCTCCGTTAGGGAATCAAGTGTGTTTTTTGGCTTATTTCCAAACATCGTTAGCGATCTCAACCACATGGCGGAGCTTTGCCCATTGCTGTTCTTCAGTCAGCTTGTTGCCTTCCTCAGTTGAAGCGAATCCGCATTGAGGGCTGAGACAAAGCTGGTCTAAGCTCACATAACGGGACGCTTCTTCGATACGGCGTTTCACGTCGTCCGGATGTTCAAGCTCACCGAATTTAGATGTCACTAAGCCGAGGACAAGCTGAAGATCAGAGCGCTTTACATAACGGAGCGGTTCAAATCCGCCTGAGCGTGAATCATCATACTCCAGGAATAGACCGTCCAGGTTCAAGCCGTCAAAAATGGTTTCGGCTGCTGCGTCATAGCCGCCTTCTGCTGTCCAAGTGGACTGGAAGTTGCCGCGGCAAATATGCATGGTAACCGTCAGATCATCAGGACGGTCTGCAATCGCGTCGTTAATCGATTTCGCAAACAGCTGGCGAAGCTCGTCAGGCGTTGTTCCGAACGCCTCGATTTGTTTTAAGCCTTTTTCAGATAAGAAAACAGCCCATGCCGTATCATCAAGCTGGAGGTAGCGGCAGCCTCTGTCATAAAACGCTTGAATCGCTTTTTTATATGCTTTGGATACATCGTGCTGGAAAAGGTGATAGTCTTTTTTGTACGCATCCTTTTCCAGTTTTCCGCGGAAAAACAGCATATTCGGGCTCGGGATCGTCATTTTTGGCGTCGCGTCACCGGCAATGCTATGGAGAAATGAGTAATCTTCAAGCATTGGGTGAGTTGAAAAGTCGATATCGCCTGTGACTTTAATGCCGCGTGCTTTTGTCTGTACGTTATGGAATTGAATGCCCTGCTCAGGAGTAAACGGGTCAACGCCATCCAGGTTTTCCAGGAAATCAAAATGCCACCAGGCTCTGCGGAATTCACCGTCTGTCACGACGTTCAGTCCGGTTTCCTTTTGTTTTTCCACAATGCGGATGATTTCATCGTTTTCGATCTGGCGAAGCTGCTCAGCCGTAATCTCGCCGGCCGCTTTTTGCAGCCGCGCTTTTTTGACGGGCTCTGATCTCAGCAGGCTTCCGACTTGATCCGCGCGAAACGGCGGTTTTTTTCTTTGAAGTGATTTTTGTTCTGCGGGTGTTGTTTGTTGTGACATGTTGTCCATTCCTTCTTTCCATTCGAATATAAAAAAGCTCTTCCTTTGGATAAGGAAGAGCTTGCGTGACAATCTCAACCTTATCTTCAAGAGCAATCATTGCTCTAAAGGATTTAGCACCATTCTGTTAAACAGCGGTTGCCGGGTATCGCAGGGCCAGTCCCTCCACCTCTCTTGATAAGGAAAACCTTTTTATGAAATTTTCTGATAGTATCTATTATTCACACATTTTCTGTTTCTGTCAATGATAGATTATCTCCACACATCGTTGGCGATGTCGACGACATGGCGCAGCTTTGCCCATTGCTGCTCCTCTGTCAAAAGATTGCCTTCTTCTGTAGAGGCAAAACCGCACTGCGGGCTGAGGCACAGCTGATCCAGGCTGACAAAACGCGCAGCTTCATTGATTCGGCGTTTCACATCATCAGGATTTTCGAGCTCGCCGTATTTCGATGTGATCAAGCCAAGCACAATTTGCAGATCCTTGCGTTTAACGAAACGGAGCGGATCAAAATTTCCAGAGCGGTCATCATCGTATTCCAAGAACAGCCCGTCCAGGTTTAAGCCGTCCAAAATCGTTTCCGCTACAGCGTCGTAGCCTCCTGATGCCGCCCAAGTCGAACGAAAGTTGCCGCGGCAAATGTGCATCGTGATTGCTAAATCATCAGGGCGGTCTGCCACTGCATCGTTAATCGTTTTGGCAAACAAGGCAGGCAATGTTTCTGGATCGCCGCCGAGCGCCCGGACAACCTCTCTGCCTTTTTCCTCAAAGAAAAGAGACCATGACGTATCATCAAGCTGAAGATAGCGGCATCCAGCGTCATAAAAGGCTTTAATTGCTTTTTTGTACGCTTGGGCCAGATCATGAAAGTATTCCTCTTGGTCGTCATAAATCCCTTTATCCGCCTTTTCACCGAAAAACAGCATATTCGGGCTCGGAATCGTCAGCTTTGGTGTCGCGTCGCCGGCAATCTCATGTAAAAATTGATAATCGGCAAGCGCTGGGTGGCTCGTAAAATCAAGTTTTCCCGTCACTTTGATGCTTCGTGCTTTTGTTTTCGCGTTATGGAACTGAATCCCTTCAGCCGGGATGAACGGTTCCACTCCGTCGAGCCCTTCCAGGAAATCGTAATGCCACCAAGAACGGCGGAATTCTCCGTCTGTTACCACATCGAGACCAATTTCTTTTTGTTTTTCCACAATGCGGGTGATTTCTTGATTTTCAATATCACAAAGCTGATCCGCCGTGATCTCGCCGGCCGCTTTCTTCTGCCGGGCTTCTTTTACCGGAGCAGAGCGCAGTAAACTGCCGACATGATCGGCGCGGAAAGGAGCTTTGTGTTGTTGTACTGTTTTTTGTCCTGCGGCATTTGTTTGTTGAGCCATGTCATTCGCCTCTTTTCTGAAATGTGTTGAGCATAAAAAAGCTCTTCCTTTGTGTAAGGAAGAGCTTGAACGATCAAATCTCCGCCTCATCTGCAAGAACGCAATGTTCTAAAGGATTTAGCACCATTCTGTTTGAAACAGCGGTTGCCGGGTATCATAGGGCCAGTCCCTCCACCTCTCTTGATAAGGTATGTCTTCATATTCAGATTTCAATTATCTTAATATTATTACTTTTGGCTCAATTGTCAATGCTTTTTAGAAAATACTTTCATCTTCATCGTCATATAATACCATATCCAGCACGATAGCGATGGCCGTGCAGATCAGCACATCTTCCTCGTTTGCAATCTGCAAGTGATAGGAATCACCCCAGCTCAGCCACTTCTTGCTCACCGACATCCGGACATTCTTTCCGTCCGTCAGCTGGAATTCATCCTTCCACAAGTCACCGTCAATTTCCCAGTTGAGCTTAGAAATTTCAAATTTTGGTTTGAAAAATGTTAGTTTCTTCGTCACCTCACAAACTGTTTCCCCGCCAATTGAAATCACATATCGCGGCAATAAAGACATTACTTTTTGTTCTATGGAAACGAGTGTTTTTCCGGATGAATCTGTCATTTGCAGCGAGTCCCCTAACGAAAAGAACCGCCCCTCGACCTTGAATGTCTCCTGTTCATCCCGGTCATAAATGTGAAATGCATCTTTAAACGAGAACATCTTTTGTTTCATAAATAATTCGATCATTGCTGAAGTCTCCTTTTGATTTGCCTTGTAAGAGATTACGGAAAGGGGGGCAAAAAGGTTTCAAATTCCAAATCTAGTAACCAGAAACGCGCTGGCCGTTTTTTACGAGTAATTAATGTTTCTAAATTAAAAAAAGGCTGCATCGTTCAGCAGCCTTTCTTTTGAAATATAGTATTAGGAAAGATGCATCCGGCGTTTTTGGCGGATCGCGTCAAGGTCGATTAGGTTGTTGTGATGAGGTGCGGCTGCTGGAAGAGGGCTTGTCTTTTGCGGTTTGCGGCGATTGTCCTTGCTGAAAGAAAAAAGAAGATAGCCGCATAATGCGATGATAATAAAAAGGATCATTTTACATTCCTCCCAAAAAAAAGTTTTGGTATTCTCTATTGTACGGATAAAATGTCAAAAAGTATTCAAAAAATTCGAAATTGGTTAAAAATAAATAACTGCCCCTCAAAAACAGTCTAACCTGATAACCTGAAAATAGTCTTGCAAATTGGTGATTGTTCATGTTGGTGATTGGTTCTATAGTTACTATCGACGATAAAATAAATTCCTTTATATAACTTTTAACCTAAATTTACATAATTCCAATTACCTGTTTTGGGTGCTGTTTTCTTGCTTGTTAGGTTTATACCCTATTTTTCGGAATCAAACACAAAAAACCCAAATTACGGAGCATTTGGGCGGTACGGGGGAATGCAGATTGTGGTTTTGGGGATTTGGATGTCTTATCAGAAGAAGCGTTTGAACATTTTTCTGATCTTTTGAAACGGGCTCGATTTCTTTTGCATTTTAAGAGGCCGGATCGTGATCCATTTTTTAAATAGGCTCTTTTTTGCAGCGATTGCATGTTTTGTCATTGTTTTTCCTCCTCATGTGTTGATACTTGTTTTACGGAGGACGTATTCAAAATGTTTCGTTTTTACGCAAAAAAACCAGCCCTTTTTTGGACTGGCTTTTGGCATTACGCCTGTTCTTCAAACAGCTTTGCAATCTCAACGATGACGTTTACGGCTTTGACCATGTTATCAGCTGAGATGTATTCGAACTTTCCGTGGAAGTTTTCCCCGCCGGTAAAGATGTTTGGCGTCGGGAGTCCCATGTAAGACAGCTGGGATCCGTCCGTGCCGCCGCGGATTGGAGAAATCTTCGGTTCGATGCCGAGGTTTTTCATCGCTTGCTCGGCAATGTTGACGATTTCGATGACAGGTTCGATTTTCTCTCTCATGTTGTAGTATTGATCGTTCATATCAAGCTGAATCCGGTCTTGCCCGTATTCGTTTTGAAGTTCTTCAACGACTCGCTTCATTGTTTCTTTTCTGCTTTGGAAGTTTTCTTTGTCAAAGTCTCTGATAATGTAGTGGAGTTTTGTTTCCTCTACATCTCCTTGAATCGACAGCAGGTGGTAGAAGCCTTCGTAGCCTTCTGTATATTCAGGCGCTTCGTCTGCCGGCAGCAGGCTGTTCAGCTTCATTGCGATTTTTGCAGAGTTGATCATTTTCCCTTTTGCCGTGCCGGGATGTACGTTGTTGCCTTTGATCGTGATTTTTGCGGCAGCGGCATTGAAGCTTTCGTATTCAAGCTCGCCGAGCGGACCGCCGTCAACTGTGTAGGCAAAGGACGCATTGAATCGTTTCACATCAAATTTGTGCGGGCCTCTCCCGATTTCTTCATCAGGCGTAAAGGCGACTCTGATTGTGCCGTGCTTGATTTCAGGGTGTTTGATGAGGTAATCCATGGCTGTCATGATTTCGGCAATGCCGGCTTTATTGTCTGCGCCGAGAAGGGTTGTGCCGTCTGTGGTGATGAGTGTGTGGCCCTTATAGCCGGACAGCTCAGGGAATTGATCAGGCGACAGGATGACCTGAAGCTGTTCGTTAAGGACGATGTCTTTTCCATCGTAGCTCTCGATGATTTGCGGATTCACATTTTTGCCGGTAAAGTCTGTGGCGGTGTCGACGTGGGCGAGAAAGCCGATTGTTGGCACGTCTTTTTCAGTATTGGAGGGAAGAGTCGCCATGACATAGCCGTTTTCATCAATGGCTGCGTCCTGCATGCCGATTGACTTCAATTCATCGACAAGCATGTTTCCTAACGTCAATTGGCCGGGTGTGGAAGGGCAGGTGTCGACGGATTCATCGGACTGTGTGTCGACCTTTACGTATGTAGTAAACCGTTCAATGATTTCTTCTTTCATTTCCAATCATCTCCTTTGTCTTATTTTATCATGGCGGGATGAGAGATTTCTATTGCACAATACCGTTTCGAATGGCAAAAACGACTGCCTGTGTCCGGTCTTGGGCGTTACATTTTTGCAGGATGCGGTGCACGTGGGTTTTCACAGTGCTTTCGCTGACGAAAAGCTTTTCAGCAATCTCTTCATTTCTCAACCCATAGGCCATTTGCTGAAGAACCTCGAGCTCTCTTTTGGTAAACGGCTCTGCCAGTTCTTCGGCTTGAGTCTGTTGCTTCGAGCGAAATGTCTCACTGATAATTTTAGCAGCTGTGGCCGTACGGAAAATCGCTTCGCCTCTGGCCGCGGCGCGAATGGCGTCTATCAATTCTTCAGGAAGCGTATCTTTCAGCAAATAGCCGACTGCACCCGCACGGATGCCTTCAAATACATATTCTTCCGTGTCGAAGGTGGTTAAAATGACAACCTTTGTATCTGGGAGTGCGGACATAATGTCTTTTGCCGCTTCGATGCCTGAGCAATGCGGCATTTGGACATCCATGAGGATGACGTCGGGTTTTGTTTGCTTTGCCAGTGCAATGATGCCGTGTCCGTCGCCGGCCTCACCGGAAACCGTCATATCCGGCTGTGCGTTGATGACATAGCGGAATCCTTCGCGCACTAGCGGCTGATCATCGGCAAGTGCGACGCGTATTTTATCTTTGTTCATCTTTTTGCTCCTTATTCGTTGTCATGAGCGGCAATGCCAGCTCAATTTGCAGGCCGCTCGGCTGCACAGTGCTGAGGGACAGGGAACCGCCTGCTTTTTCAGCGCGCTCTTTCATTCCTGTCAGGCCAAATCCATAAGTAAGATTGCCGGTGAATTGTCCGTCGTCGGTGATTGTGAGATAAAGATGTGTCTCGTCATTTGAGATTACGGCAGCCGCATGGGAAGCGTGAGCATGACGAATGATATTGGTCAGCGCTTCCTGCAAGATGCGGTAGATCGTTTCGCTTACGTTTTGAGGCCAAGACTCTTCTGACAGGCCGGCAGTGTCTAAAGAAACGTGCAAACCGCTCCGTTCCTCCACTTGATGGATAAGCCCCCGCAAAGCGGTAAGGCCAACCATGGATTCACTTCGTCCCATTTGGTGAACGACAGAACGTACTTCTTGAAGGCATTCTCTGGCGACACTCAGTACATTTTGAATGACTTTTTCTGAATCCTCCTTGCTGCTTTTCAGGATATAGGGAAGAGATTGAAGCTGAACAATCACAGAAGTCAGCTGATGGCCGATGCTGTCATGAATGTCGCGGGCTATTCTTGTGCGCTCCTCAAGGACCGCGTACCTTAAAGAAAGAACAGAAGCCTCCTGCAGCTCTGCGTGCGCTTTCTGGAGTTCTTCATGCGCCTGCTCCAGCTGCACGTGCATTTTCGCTAATTCAGCATGATTCCGTTCAGCCTCTTTTCTGGCTTCCCGTCTGAAACGCATGGAGGAGAAGAATACGTACAGTCCGATCATGATCGAGATGTTACTAATGATATCATCCCAGCTGCTGTCAAAAACAGTGTACAGAAAGAAAACGTTGCCTCCAATTAGGCATATTGTAAAGATCAAGGACAGGCGTGCAGGAAGCTTTATAGCCGTATAAACCAATAAAAAGACGATTAAGAAAAAGGCGGCACCCTGCTCTTGGCCGGAAACAGCCCAAAGGAAAACGGTCAGGAGCCAAAGTCCGATGAATATGCCCAAATTGATAGCAGCGGATGCCACATAGGGAATGATCCACACGAATGCTAAGTACACCGCAAACACAAACGCTAACAAAATGGGATCAGCTTCGGATGGATGAGATAAACATTGTATGCAATTCAATATGAGAATAAGGCTCGGCACAAATTTCTTGTAGTGCCGAGCCGAAGATTGTCGGTTCATTCTGGTCCTTCTTTCAGTTATTGAATCGATACTTTGCCTGCGGTCAGCCGTCTGTATGCTTTGTAAAGCATGAGATTGCGGGCTGTGATGGTGCCGAGGGGAATGAAGAACATAGAATGAATAATGGCAATAAAAATCTCGTTGCTCTCAGGCAGCCATATTCTCGCAGCCATACGCAAAGAAAGTATCACTAGAATGAGGATAACACTTCCAAGTGAGCCGCGTGAAGTGACCTTTCCGGTTTCTGGATGAATCCGCACGTTTACCATCTTCCCGATGCCAAACCCGCAGGACAGTCCAATCAGTAATAAGATGCTGCTGATCGCCACGTGTAAAACAGAATGAAAATATGAAGGCTGAAAAGATGCTGATACGCCCCATAACAGCAGCAGCGGAATGATCAGCAATTTCACGGGTTTTACCGTTCTTTCTCGATACATCGATAAAATAATAAGAATAAAGACAATAAAAATATAAGGGCTCATCGCCATGTCATCAAATCCTTTCTGTATGAAGCATAGCGAAAATTGCAAAAGAAAACGTCAACCGGCAGATTGATTTTTCAGCTGCTATACTTGTTCGCGCTGCATAAAGTCATGTAACATGGCGTGAAAATGCTGAATGTCCTCTATATGATTGCCTACAAAAAATATGAAGAAACTATTAATAAACAATTAAACTTCTTAAAAATGGATGTAGGCCAGTTCTAAACACTATATAATAATATCAGGTCATTTTTTAGGAGGGTTTACATCATGGCAATACTTGTTACAGGCGGTGCGGGATACATCGGAAGCCACACATGTGTGGAGTTATTGAACAGCGGCTATGAGATTGTCGTTCTTGATAATCTGTCCAACAGCTCGGCTGAGGCGCTGAACCGCGTCAAGGAGATTACGGGAAAAGATTTAACGTTCTATGAAGCGGATCTATTGGATCGGGAAGCGGTAGATTCCGTTTTTGCGGAAAATGAAATTGAAGCTGTGATTCATTTTGCGGGGTTAAAAGCAGTCGGTGAATCTGTGGCGATTCCGCTCAAATATTATCATAACAATCTGACAGGAACGTTTATTTTATGTGAGGTCATGGAGAAATACGGCGTCAAAAAAATCGTATTCAGTTCGTCTGCGACGGTGTACGGCGTTCCGGAAACATCACCGATTACGGAGGATTTTCCATTAGGTGCGACAAATCCTTATGGGCAGACGAAGCTCATGCTTGAACAAATTTTGCGTGATTTGTATACAGCAGACAATGAATGGAGCGTTGCGCTGCTTCGTTACTTTAATCCGTTCGGCGCGCATCCAAGCGGACGGATCGGTGAAGACCCGAACGGCATTCCGAATAACCTCATGCCGTATGTGGCGCAGGTGGCTGTCGGCAAGCTTGAGCAACTAAGCGTATTCGGAAATGACTATCCGACAAAAGACGGGACAGGCGTACGTGATTATATTCACGTCGTTGATCTTGCAGAAGGCCACGTCAAAGCGCTGGAAAAAGTATTGAACGATACAGGAGCCGATGCATACAACCTCGGAACAGGTACAGGCTACAGCGTGCTTGAAATGGTCAAAGCCTTTGAAAAAGTGTCAGGGAAAGAGGTTCCGTACCGTTTTGCGGACCGCCGTCCTGGAGACATTGCGACCTGCTTCGCAGATCCTGCAAAAGCCAAGCGGGAACTGGGCTGGGAAGCGAAACGAGGCCTTGAGGAAATGTGTGCCGATTCCTGGAGATGGCAGTCTTCTAATGTGAATGGGTATAAGAGTGCGGAATAAGAATAGAGGCCTTCTCAACAGAGAAGGCCTTTTTTAGAGAAAAAGGGCGCCTGAAGGGCACCCTTTTCAGCTATTATTTGATTTTCACAATAACATCATTACTGAATTTGAGCTTCCAAGTTCCTTTAGCGTAAGCATCCTTGTCCACTTCGAATGCTTTCACATCTGTTACTTTAATATTAGGATTTAGATCACTTAATATTTTAGAGTTGTCAACTTTTGTCTCAGTTGCATAGGTCGAAGAAGCATCGATATCGGAATCATAAGAAGTGCCATCGCCATCAACTAATTTAACAGTTGGAATTGAAAAAGAACTTATCGGCTTTTTAGATACGTTTTTAATTGTATATTGAACAGCTACGATAGTGCCTCCATCAGAGGCTTTCTTTTCAATGTATTGAGTGCCGACAGTATCTCTGTCCTCTACTTTCGTAACCGTTACTTCAGTTTTTTCAGTTTTTACAGTATCACCGATATTGTATGTTTTTTCAGTTTCTGCTTTGCTGCTGCTTGATGTTTTGGAAGTGGCTTCTGAACCGCCTCCGCCGCCAATGTTAGCAATAATAATGATAACAACAACTGCGAGAATAAACGTAATGATCTTATGTCGCATAAAAAAGTTACGTTGATCCTTACCACAGTTAGGACATTTTTTTACACCCTTTGCAATTTCTTGACCGCAAGCTTTACAGGGTACTAGTTTTCCTGCCATTATATTTCCTCCTATGTAATTAAATGTACAAAACATATGTACTATTATAGGCATTATAGTACATATG
>NZ_JAJSOZ010000011.1:0-133701 GCF_021282335.1 Bacillus sp. G16
GAATATAAGTTCATAAAAGTAGAAGTAAACCGATGGAAAGGAAAGCCTAAAGAAGACTATAAAGATATTATTGAAAAATATTCGCAGCAAGGGTGGAAACTAGTCCAAATTTTTGCTCCTGCTATTTCAGGTTACGGAGCAGCCGATTATTTTGATATTATTCTTGAAAAAAAAGTATAATGTTTCAGTACAGTTAAAGCCGGGTCATATATATGACCCGGCTTTAACTGTACTGAGATAAGCCAGGTAAATATCTTAGCAGATTTCACCTCCTAAATATTATTTTTCGGAAATCCGCAATTCAAATAGATTCCAATATATTTTATTATTTAACTTGCTGGGGATATTGAAAAAATTGGAGGAAAAAATGAATCTACTTTTAAAAACACAAAATAGTAAAGCAATTTTTACATTAGTAGCATCAGGAATAATTGTTCTCGCTCTTTTCAGTATGAAACATAATAATTTAAGTATGGATGTTATCGATATTTTAAACAGAGCTGGAATAATAGCTCCTAGTTGGATTGTCAGTGCTATCACCGCAACTGGTTCAGTTCTGGCAATCATAACTGTTTTAGGATCTCTTGGAGCAGGTTTGCCATTAGCCGTTTTAGAACAATTGGCTGGAGCAAGTACCGCAGCGGCCTAATATAAAACATTAAATTCAATATCCCTGGCAGTCCTTCGAACGAATGGGTGAAAATACTTTGTTTAAAAAGAACATTTTAGTCAAATTGTATATGCTATGTCTGATCTTATTTTTAATTGCTTTGTTCACAGCATATTTTTATACAGATCCCGTTTCAAATGTAAATAACCTAAATCGAAATATCCGTCCGAATTTTATTGGGATTTTCCTTAATAACATTAAAGTAGCTACTCTGCTTGTTTTTTTAGGACCGCTGACGCTGTCACTTGGCACAATTGCTGTTTTAATTATTAATGGGTTAATTTTAGGAAATGCCATAGGGAATATTAAAGACAATTTAAACCTTTTACTGCTTGTTATACCCCATGGAATAATTGAAGTACCGGTATTGCTTCTGGCAGCCTCTGTAGGAATGAAATTAACTTTGGATTTATTACTCCTCAAAATAAATTTGAAATTTACTTTTAAATACATTGCCATTATATTTCTCGGTTTAATTATAGCAGCTATGTTAGAAACATTTATTACACCTATCTTTATAAAAGGAGCCTCTTAGGATTATGCAAATTGAATTATCTTCATTTAAGGAACGAAACATTAAGTTTTTACCCTCATTTTTATTTTATATTATTGGGTTAGCTTTTTATTTAAGTTCTCTATTACCTTTTATGAAAAGTTTAATTCCCAAAAATATATCTATACAAGTTGTTGATCAGATAAAACATTTAGATTATATCATTGCAATAGCCGCTCTGTTTCTTTTAATGTTCGGGGTGATTTTTGAAGGGTTTGTATTATTTCTCATTATAAATTTTCTTGGTGCTCAAATTAAGATCAAAACCTTTTATTCCCTATTTATGTTTTCTAACATCCCAGTCGCAATTAAGTTTTTTCTTATATCATTCAAAAATATGTTCGCAGAACATCCAAATACTAGTTTATTTTTCACAAGTAATCATTTGATTTTTTCTATACTTGATTTGTTCAACATTACATATTTAATTCTTTTATTTATACTTCTAAAATGGCGAACAAATATGAACTACCTAACAATCTCAGTTTTTATTTTTACGGCATTCCTGTATAGAATGTTTTTTTAGCATATATAAATAAACCCCCTCAATAGGGGTTTCAGGCTGTCGACTTTGTCGACAGTCGTTTTTTATAATGACTAACTCATCAATATATGGTGCTGATTCTTAAGAAGAGCAACCAATATTCAACTAAAACAGAACAAAAACCCCTTTTTCTACAGATGACTTTTTTAAAAAGGGGTTTTTCTATAATTTCACTATATACAATTTCTTTTATATGCTTCCGAAACAATACCGACTCTAGTACTTACATTCCACTTTTTACAAATATCAGCTATTATGTATTCAACATTACGCTGCGAGTAGTTTAGTGTCTTAGCAATCTCTTTATTAGGTTTTTCAGCAATTATCATTTCGATTACTGAAATTTCAATCTTTTTTAATTCCAATTCATTTTCTATAACTGCTGTTTTCATTCTATCTTCCTTTCTAAAGAAGTATTTACTAAATAATACCCTATTATATAAATTTTATCAATAATATCGATTATTAATGATAAAATAAACGTGTTGCTTTTACTAGCTTCTAAGTATTTTATATACAATATAAAAATACCCCGCCATGTTTCAAGCGGGGAATCTTCTATCTATTTCACAAACCCAAGCAGCATTTCACGGATGATTTTGCTGGCTGTGTTTGCCGTTTGTTCTGAGTGGTCATATACCGGTGCGACTTCCACTAAATCAGCGCCCTTCACGTTTACCTCTGAACGCGCGATTTCATGGACGGATGCAAGCAGTTCTTTAGACGTGATGCCGCCGGCGTCAACCGTTCCTGTTCCTGGTGCGTGTGCAGGGTCTAATACGTCAATGTCGATAGTGACATATACCGGACGTCCCGCCAGCTTCGGAAGCACTTCTTTCAGCGGTTCAAGCACTTCAAATTTGGAGATGTGCATGCCGTTTTCCTTCGCCCAATCAAACTCTTCTTTCATGCCGGAACGGATTCCGAATGAATATACATTTTGCGGTCCGATCAATTCTGCCGCTTTGCGGATCGGTGTGGAGTGAGAAAGCGGTTCTCCCTCATAATCAACGCGAAGATCTGTATGCGCGTCAAAATGGATAATCGCAAGGTCGGGATATTTCTTGTGCATCGCTTTAATGACAGGCCATGTCACAAGATGCTCTCCGCCCATTCCCATCGGGAACTTCCCTTTTTCTAAAATGCTGTCCACATACTCCTCAATCATATCAAGGCTTCTCTGCGGATTTCCGAACGGCAGCGGAATGTCGCCGGCGTCAAAGAAGTTCAGGTCGGCCAGATCACGGTCTAAATACGGGCTGTATTCTTCAAGGCCGATTGACACCTCGCGGATTCTGCTCGGGCCAAAGCGTGAGCCCGGACGATAGCTGACCGTCCAGTCCATCGGCATGCCGTAAAGGATGGCGTCCGCCCCTTCCCACTCGGGACGGCTCGCGATAAATACTTTTCCTGAATAAGCTTCATCAAATCTCATCTATAATACCCTCGCTTTCCTGTAAAAAAGCGCAAGATTCGCTCCTGCGCCATACAATCATTATTTAATCAGGTCACTCACAAATTTCGGCAGAACAAACGCCGCTTTATGAATATCTTTTGTGTAATATTTCGTATCAATATCGAAGAAACGGCTGTCTTCCACTGCAAGCGGATCATATTTTTTCGAGCCGATTGTAAATGTCCACAAACCGCTTGGGTATGTCGGAATGTTCGCCGTATACAGCTTCGTAATCGGGAAGATTTCCTTCACGTCGCGCTGTACATTTGTGATTAATTCAGGCGTAAACCATGGGTTGTCCGTTTGAGCGACGAAAATGCCGTCTTCTTTCAGCGCCTTCGCGATTCCTGCGTAGAATCCTTTTGTAAACAGGTTTACAGCTGGTCCGACAGGTTCAGTTGAATCTACCATAATTACGTCGTATTGATTTTCAGATTTCGCAATGTGCATAAATCCGTCATCCACCTGAACGTCAACGCGCGGATCATCCAGTTTGCCTGCGATAGAAGGAAGAAACTTTTTAGAGTATTCGATGACCTTGCCGTCAATATCAACAAGTGTCGCTTTTTTCACGCTTGGATGCTTCAGGATTTCTCTGATGACGCCGCCGTCACCGCCGCCGACAACAAGAACGTGCTCCGGATTTGGGTGTGTAAACAATGGGACATGCGCCACCATTTCGTGATAAACGAATTCGTCTTTTTCAGATGTCATGACCATGCCGTCCAAAAATAGCATATTGCCGAACTCTTCTGTTTCCACCATTTCTAAATGCTGAAACTCCGTTTGTTCTGTATGTAACGTTTTATTAACCTTCATTGTAATGCCAAAGTTTTTCGTCTGCTTCTCTGTGTACCAAAGTTCGCTCAATTGTCATCTCCCTTTCAAGGCTGTATTCATTTATTGTAAGCGTCTTATCAGCTTTTATTCTCGGTTGAAATCTCATTTTCACCTAAGGAAAAAGTATAGAGGATGGCGGGGAAAAAGTAAAGATGCGTCCTGTTCTGAGATGTTTAAAAACGATCTTTTTTTCTCATAATAGTAGAAACATAAAAAAAGGGGGAACCCGTTGTGGATGCAATGACAAATAAACGGCTGAGACTGACGCTGAAAACCGTTCGCGCCTTCATCTTTTTAGGGGCTTTTGCGGCGTTGGCGGCAGCTGCTGTGTTTATGACTGTCATTTTGATAGCCAAATACCAGGGCGCTCCCTCGGTGCAAGTGCCGCAATCCACGATTTTGTATGCCAGTGACGGCTCAAAGCTCGGGGAAACGAACTACGGCGAAAAGCGCTATTGGGTCCCCTTAAAGGACATGAATCCGACAATTGTAAAAGCGACAGTGGCGATTGAAGACCAAAATTTCTACGATCACCACGGCTTTGATTATAAACGCATGGCCGGCGCGGCGCTTGCAGATCTGAAAGCATTTGCCAAGGTTCAGGGCGCAAGCACCATCACCCAGCAATATGCGAGAAACTTATACCTTGAACACGACAAAACGTGGAAACGAAAATGGAATGAGGCGTTCTACACGATCCGCCTGGAACAAAACTATTCTAAGGACGAGATATTAGAAGGCTATTTAAATACAATTTATTACGGACACGGCGCATACGGCATTGAAGCTGCTTCCCGCCTGTATTTCGGGAAGCATGCAAAAAACCTGACGGATGCGGAGGCTGCGTTATTGGCGGGAATCCCGAAAGGCCCTTCCGGCTACTCGCCATATGTCAATGAAACAAAGGCAAAGGAGCGCCAGAAAACGATTGTGCGGATGATGGAAAAGCAGCAGATGATCGGCCATAAGAAAGCGAATGAACTGATCAAAGAACCGCTTTCCTATCAGCCTTTGAATAAACAAGTTTCCAAGAGAAAGGCCCCATATTTCTATGACAATGCGATGAGAGAGCTGGAGAAAAAGCTCGGCATGACGCGGGAGCAAATTGAAACGAGCGGGTTAAACGTCTATACAACGGTAGATAAACGGATGCAGCGCATCGCTGAGGAGACCATTACCGAAACCGTTAACGCCGGCTCTGACATTCAAGTCGGGTTTTCAGCCATTGATCCCCGCACAGGAAACGTTCTCGCCCTTGTCGGCGGCAGGGATTATCAAAAAAGCCCGTTTGACCGGACGACACAGGCGAAGCGCCAGCCTGCTTCGACGATCAAACCGTTACTGTACTATAAAGCGATCCAGAGCGGATTTACGCCAGTCACCTTGATGAAAAGCGAAGAAACCGAGTTTCAAATTGATGCAAGGGGAGAAACCTATTCTCCAAGCAACTATAACGGATACTACGCCAACAAGCCGATTACGCTTCTGCAGGCGCTGGCGCTTTCCGACAACATTTACGCTGTGAAAACACATCTCTTTCTCGGAATGAATAAGCTTGTACAATCGGCAAAGGAATTCGGCATCACTGCGCGTCTTCAAGCACTGCCTTCCCTTGCGCTCGGCACCGAACCCGTACGTCCGATTGAGATGGTCAACGCCTACGCCATGCTCGCAAATGGCGGGAAGAAAATCGAACCGACTTTTATTTCAAGAGTTACGGACGCGACGGGACATGTGCTGTACGAAAACCCGAGCAAGCATAAACAGGTGCTCGATGAAAAAGCCGCTTTTGTCACGGCGAGTATGATGACAGGCATGTTTGATACGGATTTAAACGGCTATACGTCGGTAACCGGACGGACGATCGCCAACCGCCTGACAAGAACATATGCGGGAAAATCAGGAACCACAAGCGCAGACAGCTGGATGATCGGCTTCAATCCGAAGCTGGCCGCAGGGGTTTGGACAGGCTATGACAAAAACAGCACCATCGACTCGGTCGAAGAAAAAAGCTATGCAAAAACGATTTGGGCTGACTTCATGGAGGATGCGCTCAAAGGAGAACCGGAAACTGCGTTCAAACCGCCAAAAGGCGTAACCGGCGTGTACATTGATCCAGAAACAGGCTACACATCCGGCCCCGGATGCGCAGCCAAGCATTACACATATTTTGTGAAAGGCACTGAGCCATCAAACGTATGCTACGGGGCAGAAGAACCCGCAAAACAAACAAAAGACCGTTATCCAGTCAAAGAGAAGCCCGCTTCCCCAAAAAAGTGGTGGGACAAATGGCTGGGGCGGAATCATTAAAAATAACCCGGCTCCTTGGAGGCCGGGTTATTCGTATGGTTCGTCAATTACCCACGGAAGAAGCGTAACACAATCGAGCTGAATAATTGGTTTTGGGAAACCCTTAGGAATGTAAATTTGGTGCCGAGGCTCTGAAAATGAAATATGCCACGACAAATCAATCCTTTCCGGGTTCAATTCTTGTTTTCCTTCTACAATACGGCCTACTATAAAATAACTGGCTATATACAAGTGCAGATTATCTTTAATCCCATGATAATTAATATCTGTACATTTGGACGGAATGAGACCTAAACCTTCTAAGACATGAGATTTTTCAACCGGCAGTTCATTCACTGCCTCATAGTAGTTCAGACAGTTACCGCATTCACACATATCCTCTATTTCTTTCTCATACTGCTTTCTCGTTTCTTCCACGTCAGCTTTAATCACCCAGTCACCGACTCGAATGGTTTCGTAGATCATATCTCCCTAAAAAATGAAAAACCCCGAGTCTTGTTTCGGCTCGGGATTTTCCATGTCCTATTTCTGTATCACCAGTTTACTCAATGTTTACGAAAAATAGTTCAAATATTCTAAAAGTTCACAGAAAGTTCACAAATTAATTGTCTTCGGGAAGCAGGCCTGTTTTTAATTCATCTGAGGATCGGTCCCATAGGCCGTGATCATGTTTTTTCAGAAACTCGCCTAGTACACGCTTCGAGCTGTCGTCCATTTTATCGATGATAATTTTCCGCTTCATGGATTTATCCATCAGATTCACATGCTCAGGCAGCGACTTGTAGCCTCTTCTGATGCTTCTGTCGACCGTCATTTCACAGGCCGTCACACCAGCGTAATATGGCCCCTCTTCTTTTCTGTCAATCGTTACCCACACAAGCCAGTACGGTTTTCCGTTTGGAACTTCTTCTTTATTCGGCAGAAATTTAATTCCTTTTTCAACGGTGCTGCGGGCGTGCATGGCGCCGATGTCAACGAACGCTTCTTTTTCCTCTACATCGACGAATACGGGAGAAATGTTATCGAGGCTTAGCGCCCCTACACCGAAACCGCCGTGTCCATCTGTCGGATCACTTTTGATAATATTAAACCCGATTGATTTTTTCTTTTTTTCTTCCATGAGTTCTACCTCCTACAAAAGCGGTTGAAATATCGCTGAAAACAGCTGTAAAATCCGATCTCTTCCGGCATTTAGCAGCGGCCAAAGCACGTAAGATCCGAGCGGTGTCACAAACAGAACCAAAAAGACGATAAAGCCGTAGCTCTCCGCCTGCGTCATCTTGGCACGCACCCCTGGCGGAACGAGATCTTCAATAATACGATAGCCATCGAGCGGAGGAAGCGGCAGCAGATTAAATAAAAACAAGACAAGATTCAGCTGTATCCAAATGGAAAAAAACTGATCCAGCCCCGTGCTGAACGCCGCAAGCATCTCCATTCCGTATGCATGCATCAACACTAACAAAAAGAAACCGACAAACGCAAGAATCAGGTTACTGACGGGCCCGGCGATGGATACGAGCACGCCGGCAAGCCGAGGTTTCTTAAAGAAGCGGCGATTGACAGGAATAGGGCGCGCCCATCCGAATCCGGCCACCAGAATCAAAATGGTTCCGAACGGATCAAGGTGTTTAATGGGATTCAGCGTCAGCCTTCCTTCTCTTTTCGCTGTATCGTCACCGAATTTGTACGCGACATAGGCATGGGCAAGCTCGTGTATGGTAAACGACACAATTAACGTGATGACGAGGTATGGCATTAACGATAACGGATAATATAAAAAACGGTCCAAGTGAGATATCCCTCTTTCTAAAAATGCAAGAATTTACTTTATTCAGTATACTATAAGAAACCTCTTTTTCTAAAGAGAGGAAACGAAATAAAGGAGGATTCAGCACCCATGCCATACGTAACCGTCAAAATGCTCGAAGGCCGTACAGACGAGCAAAAACGCAATCTTGTCGAGAAAGTAACAGAAGCCGTAAAGGAAACAACCGGTGCTTCTGAAGAAAAAATTGTTGTATTTATAGAAGAAATGAAAAAAGACCATTATGCCGTCGCAGGCAAACGCCTGAGCGATATGGAATAATCTCTATAAAGCCGGCGCTTCGCGCACCGGCTTTTTCCATCCTTATTGGGTCAGCTTCGCAATAATCGCTAATAACGCCTTTTTCTCTTCGGCTGTCAAACGTTCAAACATGCCGTCAATCAGTCCCTGGCGGTTTTCGATCATTTGCTCAGCCGCTGCCCTGCCCGATTCAGAAAGCGTAATCCATACAGTGCGGCGGTCATTATTATTTCTGGATCTCTCAATGAATCCCTCCTGCTCTAAATGATTAAGAGCAGTGGTCGTAGCAGAGGGAGACAGTGTGACCTCCTTCAGAATATCCTTTATGGTGCAGCTCCCATGCCTGTATATGATCCGCAGAATAAATCCTCTTACATTATTTACGTGTTTCGGAACGGTGGCTTCATCTAATTGCTTCGTGCTTTTCAAATATTTTGTAAGTGCGTGATCCAGCAAATTTGCTTCCAGTTTGTCATGGTCCATGTAGATTTCCCCATTTCGAGATGCATTCATAACATACGAACGATATGATTTACTTATTATTTTACTGATTCCGGATAGGGAAAGTCAAAAAAGCAAAATGAGAATTTACAGCTTTTCTCCTAGATACTTCGATTTTTCACCTGTTTGACAAGTTTTTCTTTAAACGTCTGAAAAGGAACGTGTTCATTCTGCTGATGTCCGAATTGGCGGACGTTTACCGCACCTTCCTGCTCTTCATGATCTCCAAGCACCAGCACGTACGGGACTTTCTGCACCTGCGACTCTCTGATTTTGTAGCCCAGCTTCTCATTGCGCTCATCAATGCCTGCTCTTATCCCCAGCTGCTTCAGCTCTTCCTGCACCTTTCTGCAATAGTCCAAGTGAACGTGCGAAACCGGTAGGATTTGAACCTGGATCGGTGCAAGCCAGACTGGGAATGCCCCGCCGAAATGCTCGATCAAAATGCCGAAGAAACGGTCGATCGAGCCGAATACCGCTCTGTGTATGACAACAGGACGAACCTTTTCATTGTGTTCATTGATATATGTTAAATCAAATTTTTCCGGCATTTGAAAATCAAGCTGAATTGTCGCGCATTGGTGGCTCCGTTTCAGGGCATCTTTTATGTGAAAATCAATCTTCGGCCCGTAAAACGCCCCATCGCCTTCATTAACCTCATAAGGCAGGCCGAGCTCTTCAAGGACGTGTGCTAAGGCACGTTCCGACGCTTCCCAAAAGCTGTCATCGCCTAATGAATCCTCCGGGCGAGTCGAGAGTTCGACCGAATATTCGAAGCCAAATGTACGATATACCTCATCAATTAGCCCAATCGCTTCTTTGATCTCACTCTCAATCTGATCCTCCCGAACAAAGATATGGGCGTCATCCTGACAGAACGTCCGGACGCGAAGCATTCCGTTTAAAGCACCGCTGTATTCGTGGCGATGCACCTGGCCGAATTCCGCCATGCGAATCGGCAGATCCCGATAAGAATACAAGCTGTTTTTAAAGATGAGCATGTGGCCCGGGCAATTCATCGGCTTCATTGCGAATCTTGTATCATCGACTTCTGAAAAATACATATTGTCCCGATAATGATCCCAGTGGCCTGACTGCTCCCATAACCGCTGATTCATCATAAACGGCGTACGCACCTCATCATAGCCGGCATTGGTTTGCAGCTCACGCGAGAAGCGTTCCAGCTCATTGCGGACAATCTGCCCTTTTGGCAAATAAAATGGCATCCCCGGCGCTTCTTCAGAAAACATAAACAGCTCTAATTGTTTGCCAAGCTTGCGGTGGTCTCGTTTTGCCGCTTCTTCCAGCATATGCAGATGCGCATCGAGATCTTTTTTCTTTTGAAACGCAACCCCGTACACCCGTTGAAGAACTTCATTTTCGCTGTCTCCGCGCCAATAAGCGCCCGATACTCTTGTCAATTTGAACGCCTTGATCATTCCTGTAGAAGGAAGATGAGGCCCGCGGCACAGGTCAACGAATTCTCCCTGCTGATACAGCGTAATGTCCTCCCCCCGCGGAATATCCTTCAAAATCTCCAGCTTAAACGGCTCGCCTTTTTTGGCAAACAGTTCTTCAGCCTCTTCGTAAGAAACCTCATTTCGTTTGATTTCAAGGTTCTCATTTATAATGTTCTTCATTTCTTTTTCGATGGCCTTTAAGTCTCCTGATGTTAAGCTTTGCTCCAGCTTCATGTCATAGTAGAAGCCGTCTTCAATCACTGGACCTATCCCCAATGACACGTCGCCGTACAGCCGTTTCACCGCTTGAGCCAGCACGTGCGCTGATGTGTGGCGAAGCACCTGCAAGCCTTCTTGGGAATCAAGTGTGACAATCGAAAGCTCAGCATCCTCCTCCAGCTTGAAGCTGAGATCAACAAGCTTGCCGTTGACCTGGCCCGCAGCCGCCTTCTTTTGCAGACTGGAACTGATAGAACCAGCCGCTTCTTTAATAGTGACGCCTTTCGGATATTCCTTGATCTGTCCGTCCGGAAGCTGAATGTGTACATGTTTACTCATTTTAAACACTCCTTATCAATTGTTGTATATAAAAAAACACACCCGTCCCGCTGAAAGGGACGAGTGTGTGATTTACCCGTGGTTCCACCCAAGTTCCCGACAAACACTATGTTTATCGGCTCGGTGCTGTAACGCAGCATAGACGGCATTGGATACTTCAGTTCCCCAATGCTGCTCCAAGGCGGTAAATGATATTCCTAAGCTGGGAAGCTCTCACCTTTCCTTCCCTCTCTGAAAACCGTAAATATCATTCATGTCCTTTTCTTCGCATGTATTCAATTCATAAAAAAACACACCCATCCCTCTAAAAGGGACGAGTGTGTGATTAACCCGTGGTTCCACCCAAATTCCCGACAAACGCTATGTTTATCGGCTCGGTGCTGTAACGCAGCATAGACGGCATTGGATACTTCAGTTCCCCAATGCTGCTCCAAGGCGGTAAACGACATTCCTAAGCTGGGAAGCTCTCACCTTTTCTTCCCTCTCTGAAAACCGTAAATATCATTCATGTCCTTTTCTTCGCATGTATTTAGTTCATATAAAAAAACACACCCATCCCTCTAAAAGGGACGAATGTGTTTATTATCCGTGGTTCCACCCAAATTCCCGATCAACACACATGGTGTATCGGCTTTAAGGTGCTGTAACGCAGCATGACGGTATCAGATACTTGATTTCCCCGATACGGCTCAAAGGCGGTAAGCTGCTTTCCCTGCGTTAGGAAGATCTCAGCTGTCCTTCCCTCTCTGGAAACCGTAAAAAGCATCTCGTGTCCTTATCAGTGCCTGTTGTTTCAATAATTTTTTATATCTTACTATATATTCCCACAAAGCGCAATCAGTGATTTACATTTTTTTCTGACGCGGCAGTCCCGTTATGGGCAGCCAGAAACAGCCATACAAGCAATGCGGCAAGGCTGTACGCCGCTCCCATCATCAAAAACGTAAACCCGGCACCGGCATACCAAGTGGCAGACAGATGAATAATCACCCCGGATACCGCTACGCCGACCAATGCTCCGATTTGCCGGTTGGCATTCAAGGCTGCGCCGGCGATATTCGCATGCTTTTGCCCGGCAGCCTGCATGATTACAGTTGTCATGGCAGGAACTGTAATGCCGGTGCCAAGGTTCATGACAGACATCAAAACAGCCAGCTGCCAATAAGGAAAGTTCGGTGAAACCAGCACAAATAACAGCAATGCAATGATACAGCTGACCGCCATTGACACAAACATAAGCTGCCCTGCTTCGAACCGATCCGCCAGACGGGCAAACAGCAGATTGCCGATCACGAAGACCGCCATCATCGGCAGCAGCTCAACTCCAGCCATAAAGGAGCTTGCGCCTCTTGCTTCCTGCAAAAAAAGACTCAGCATAAACATGCCGCCGAAAAGGGCAAAATTCAGCAGAAAACCGACAAACTGAGCAGCTGAAAAACGGCCGTTTTTATATAAGGACACCGGCAGAATCGATGTTTTCGCAGAGATTTCCCGCAGCAAAAACAACACAAATGCCAAAAGCGCCGCCGCGAATACACCGAGAATTACGGGCGAGCGCCAGCCTGCTGAAGGCCCCTGTATCAATGCAAAAGAAAGAAACCCGAGAGCCGCCACTCCAAGCAGGTGCCCTGTGATATTCACGTGCCTGCTTTTTCCCGACACGCGGTCGAGTATTCGGTAAGCTGAAATGAGCGCAACCGCCCCTAAAGGCACGTTGATCAGAAAAATACTCTGCCAGCCTGCTGCTTGTACCAGCACACCGCCGATAAAGGGCCCAAGGCCAGAAGCGGCGGACACAAGGGCAGCCCACAGCCCAAACATTTTCGCCCGCACCCGCTCATCAGGGTAAGAGGCCGCCAAAAGGCTGAGTGAGCTCGGCATAAACAAAGCCGCGCCAATTCCCTGTATGAGACGTCCGGCAATCAGCATCTGGCCATTAATCGATACCGCACAAAGGCAGGAGGCCAGGACAAAAACGGCCAAGCCCAGTATATATATCGCCTTCGAGCCGAAACGGTCAGCCAAGGCTCCGCCTGCCAGCAGAAGCGAAGCAAACGTAAGGATGTACCCGTCCACAACCCATGTCACACCTGAAAGTGACATCGAAAGAGCGTTTTTCATATCTGCCATTGCCACATTCACAACGGTTACATCAAGAGTAGCCATGAGAAAACCGAGAGCGAGCACGATCAGCACGGATATTCCTGATGATTCTGATTTTTGTAACGGCCCGCTATTTTTCATTGCAATTGCCCTTTCAATTGCTGGTTTACCCAATCATCTATTTTTTCAAGATCATACAATTCCCCGACTCTGTCCATGACATGCTGCAAGGATTCTTCTCTCATGAGATTGGCCCATTTATCCTCGATTTCCCCCATGACTGTCTCCAGCACACAGTTACTTTCACCCTCGAATACGGATTGCAGCAGGCCTTTCCCCTGATACATCGAACCTCTGCCTTCAACCGCTTGATAAACATCATAGAGCGTAATGTCCGTCAAAGGCTTCGTAAGGGTAAAACCGCCCTTCGTCCCCGGTATGGATTCTGCCAAACCGGCCTGAACCAATGTTCTCATCAGCTTCTTCAAATAAGACGGAGAGACGCGCAAACGCTGGCTGATTGCCTCTGACGTTAAAGAAGACTGTACGGGCAGCCGTGACAATAACAGCAGGACAGATACCGCCTGCTCCATCCCTGATTTCATTTTCATCATATTCACTCCTGATCTATTATGGATAACTAATATCCACAATAGATCCCTTAGCAACTTTTGTCAACAAAAAAAGCAAAAGAAACGGATCATTTCTTTTGCTTGGTATGGTTAACAAATCTGCTTCAGTTCTTCTATGTATTGAAGCGCTTCGTCATATTCTTCATTTGTATATTTTTGCTTGCTTTTGATTGTAAAGACTTTTTCTTTCTTTTCCTCAGCCTCAAGCCCGTCAAAGTAAAGGATCGTGGAAACCAGCTCTAAAAACCGCGATGAACGGCTGTTTACACTGTCGATATAACCTTTGATATCCGGCATATCCAGATCAGCATGGTCTAAAAACGCGGAGCCTGTCTCAGTCAGTGAATAACGGTATTGAAAGTAGCCGCCCTTTTTTTCCTTCACCTCATGCAGAAATCCAAGGTTGCACAGCTCTTCAATCTGGAGCGTCAGTTCCTCTGAATACGGTCCGTAAAAGTGAAAATCATATTTCTCATAGAAAGGAAACTGCATTTTTTTAGCGATATAAATCATTTTCTGCAGCTTCTTCCGCCCGATGATTTCTCCAGAATCCGAGAACACCTTCATCAGTTTTGCATGTTCTTTCAACAAATTCCCGACATCTCCTTTTTCCTTCTTTCCAATTTCTATGTCAGTCCCAGCAGCTGCCGGATTTTCATTTTCGCTTCCGGATGTTCAGAGCCGTCACAAATCAGGTCCTTCGGATAGTACAACTTGTGGTCCGTCCGCCGTTTTCCGGAAATGGATTCCACAATAGCCGACTGTCTGGACAGCTCTTTAATTTGGCCGTTTTGCGTCAAGAGATGGATCGGCAGACGCTCCTCTTCCTCTCCCGGACGGTAAAAATCGTATGGCAGATCTGAAGAAGAATCGACGACCAAATAATAGCTCGGATCGATTCCCGCCTCTTTGAACAATGAAGTCAGCTCAAAATATGCCGACATTTCTTCGTTCGGATTGAATTCAACGTATTGGAACAGCTGGCGGTTAATGAATCTGCGGCACAAATCGGATAAAATCGCATCTTCTTCATCCTCCCAGGCCTGGAAGTAATACAAAATAATAGATTCATCCAGCTTCAAATAATCCTCCAGCGTCAATTTCCCTTCAAAAATAGAATAGAAATGAACCGGAGCGTGAGTGAACACATAGCCTTCATCGTGCAGCTGCTTCGCCCTGTGAAGAATCTTCGTTAAAATAACCTCTGCGCTTCTTGTCACAGGATGGAAATATACCTGCCAGTACATTTGGTAGCGGCTCATGATGTAGTCTTCGACAGCATGCATCCCGCTTTCTTTAATGACGATCTGATCCTCGCGCGGGCGCATCACCCGAAGGATCCGCTCCATATCAAAATGGCCGTAGCTGACGCCCGTATAATAAGCGTCGCGCTGCAGGTAATCCATGCGGTCTGCGTCAATCTGACTCGAAATCAGGCTGACCACTTGCTTGTTTTTATATGTTTTGGCAATGACTTCAGCAACATCCTGCGGGAAACGCGGGCTCACCTTTCTGAGCACCTGATTGACCTCTGTGTCCCCCAAAATGATATCTCTTGTAAAATCTTCGTGGTCAAGGTGAAAGACTTTTTCAAATGAATGCGAGAACGGCCCGTGCCCGAGATCATGAAGCAGCGCCGCGGCCAAACAGAGTTCGCGCTCACTGTCATCCCATTCATGGCGGCCTTTAAAGACGTCATCAACCATTCTCCTGACAATTTCATAGACACCGAGAGAATGGTTGAACCGGCTGTGCTCAGCGCCATGGAACGTCAAATACGTCGTGCCGAGCTGCTTAATTCTGCGGAGACGCTGAAATTCGCGGGTTCCGATCAAATCCCATATCAGCTTGTCCCGTACATGAACATAGCGATGCACCGGATCTTTAAACACTTTTTCTTCTGATAATTTTCCATTTGGATACGCCATCGTCATTCCCTCTTTTTTTTAGCCGTGTTTCTATTATATCGACTCTATTCTTTGAAAACATCCTTGAATTTGCCCGGCGATTTGTTCCATCTTTACGAAAAACACATGATGTGAAGCAAAAAAGCCTGACCTGAGGGCCGAGGCTATTGAAAATATGTTTTTACTTTTTTATTTTCTTTTTTACTTTGTCAATCAGCTCATCCTCTGTCGGAGCTGACAGAGGACGATTGTTCACAAAAGCAAATGATTTTTTCCGTCCGGGCCCGCAATAAGATTGGCATCCTACCTCAACCTTTGCGTCCGGGTCCACTTCTTTTAAACGCGGCAGCAATGTTTTGATATTAGTGGCTTGGCAATCATCACACACTCGAAATTCATTAGCCATGACGTACGCTTCCCTTCATTTCTATGTTCATCTATGTGAATAACCTAAAATCGCTTTTCAAAAAAATCACATCACTCTTCATTTTACAAGGATTCGACTGTTCCTGCAAGCCGCTCCATCCTTCGTATCTCCTATTCTTTCAGCCAACTTGTATAAATGTTTTCCAAACTGGACATTCTAATACCATGAAAAGAAAAATGGGAGTTGAGATAAATGACAAAACAGCGACAAGACGCTTGGTCAGAAGAAAATGATCTGCTTTTAGCCGAAACAGTGCTTCGGCATGTGAGGGAGGGCAGCACCCAGCTGAACGCCTTTGAAGAAGTCGGTGATAAATTGAACCGGACATCCGCAGCCTGCGGATTCAGATGGAACGCGGTAGTCCGCCATCAATATGAAAAAGCGCTACAGCTTGCGAAAAAACAGCGAAAACAGCGGATGAGAGCGCTCGGAAACGGGCAGCCAGCGAAAAAAAGACTATTATATCAGCCTCCTGCGGTTGATCCTGGAATCATTCAAGAAACCGCTGCAGAGGAGCCGGCCAAAACGGACGCACCATCAGCCGAAAATGAGCAGCAGCCTTTAATGTCAGGCGAACACATGCCTTTTGTGGATGAAAGCTTTAAGGAAGAGTTAGCTAGTCTATCACACTTATTGTCTCCTCAAACGCCTGCTGCTGCGCCTGAGATGACAATGAATGATGTGATCCGCTTCCTGCAGAATTACGAAGGCAATAACGAGCAATCATCGGCATTAAAAATGGAAAATGAACGTTTAAAGAAAGAAAATCAGGAATTGCAAAGCAAAACGGAACAGCTTGAGGCAGAAGTTCAAAAGCTTGAAAAAGACCAAAAAACAATCCAAGAAGATTATGAAACCTTGGTAAAAATTATGAATAGAGCCAGAAAGCTAGTTTTATTTGAAGAAGATGAACATGCCTCTCCGTCCTTCAAAATGGATCGGAACGGCAATTTAGAAAAATTAGCAGAATAACTTAGAAAAATCCCAAAACGAGCTGCTGTTTTGGGATTTTCACCATGTGCAAAATCCCCTTTTCCATTAAGAAAAGAGGATTTTATCATTTTGCTGCGGGCCCCGCTATTCTTGTAAAATGAGGCCAAGCTTAGTGAATCTATTAAGACATGTGAGCTGTCTCAGCCGTTTTTTGATTACGAGGCGCAGCGGAAATGACCAGAAGCCCCAGCAGCATAAGTGCAATGCCGAGCCACGAGGAAAGTGAAAGCATTTCCCCTATGAAAAACACGCCCAGCAATGAGGCCGTCAGCGGTTCAGCTAAAGACAGCGTGACCGCCGCCGAGGCCGGAACCCCGGTAAGCCCTTTCACAAACAAAAAGTAAGCGGCACATGTTGCAATTAACCCGATGTAAAGGCTCGTTCCCAGTCCTCTCGGGGTCAATATCCACGAGATATCTGACTGCCATAAAAGCGGCGTCAGCAAGATGGCGCTGATCATAAAGACAACGGCGGAAGTCGCTCGCGGAGGCTGGGTTTTCATCATCGATTTACTGATTAGCGTATAGCCCGCAAAAGAAGCACCCGCTCCAAGCGCCATTAGAACACCAGCAGCATCAACCCGAACATTGGAACTGTCGGAAAACAGGAGCCAGCAACCCGCTAAAGCCAGTACAGTCGCGACCCACCAAGAGTTTCGCGGGCGTTTTTTCAATACGGCCCACTCCATGCTCCCGGCAATGATAGGTGCACTGCCGATCGCAATCACAGTCCCCACAGCGATTCCGGTTTCTTTAACGGCTGTGAAAAACAGCGGCTGGTAACACGCCATACAAACTGCTGCTGATAACACGAGCGGCCATGACCAATTTTTCACATGAAGCTCCCTGCTGATCCAAACCGCAAGCAGCATGGCGCTTCCTCCTATTAATAATCTGAACGCTCCGAATGCCAGCGGTGTGGAGCTTTCTGGAGCCATCGCCTGAACAGTTCCCGTAGTTCCCCAGAAAAAAGCCGCGATCAGCACAAACAGGCTGTAAAAATTCCCTTTCATCTGCCTCTCCCCTTTGTAAATGGATGCTGATGTCATTTTATCGTTTTTCTTTTTGCCATAGTTATCTGCATGTAAGAAGGATTTATCTGAAAATAAGATTGTTGGGGATAAATGCCGCTTAAAATAAAAAACGCATGCCAGCCGGATATGGCTTGCATGCGAAGAACGTTCACCCAAATACCTTAGCATTCCGCTCAGCCATCCGGACGAGGTTTTTCTCAAATTCCATTTCCTCATCCATGGACAGTCCTGCTGAGTAAAGATGGGTGCTTAACGCTTTTAATTCCGTCAGTAAAGCGAACATTAAGTCTTGTACGGAGATGTCTGTTTGCAGAAGCTCGCTTAAGGACGCCATTGTTTCCGGACGTATCTCGGGATAGACGCCTTTTTTATCGTTTCGTTTGTCCTTCAGCGCCGCTTGGTAGAATCGTCTGATCAAGTCGGCCCTTTCACTGCCGCTTTTATCCGCGCAGAGATAGATTTGAACAGCGACTCCGCCGCGAACGCGTCTTTGAGAGATGCCGGCGAATTTTTTCCCATTTATGCTGAGGTCATAGCTGCCGGGACAATATGACCCTTCAATTTCATAGGCTTCGATCTTTGCGTTGTACGGCTTGAGCATCCGTCTCATCAGCTCAACCATCGCTTCATATCCTTTGTCTATATCGATGCCTTTCTTTTCGTCCTCGAATATGAGAGAGATATTCAAAACGCCTTCATCCAAAACGACGGCCAGACCGCCGGAATTGCGTACAATCACGCGGTATCCTTCGTTCTCCAACAAGGAGATGCCGTCCTGCAAAAACGGGAGGCGCGTATCCTGAATCCCAAGGACAATCGTATTGTGGTGCACCCATGAGCGCGCTGTCGCCGGCGACACGCCTTTTCCGACGGACATGCACAGCGTATCGTCCATTGCGAAGGATTGCTTCGCATCAAATAAAGGGCCGAGACTGGATTGGTCAATGACTCTCCATGTCGGCTGCATCAGTAAATCAATCGGTTGGTTTGCCATCTATGTAAAACCCTTTCATGTTAGGCTTATGAACGAAAACTATTATATCATTTCAGCCGCTGTGATTGATAATTGCTTTTCAGCATCGTAATAAAAATTTCTTTATTTTTCGTATTCTCCATGAGAGGAGAATGAATGTAAGACAGCTTGCGCTTTAATGAGAAATCCTTAATATGAAGAATTGAAATTTCACGGTGGATCAAATCCTTATGCAGCACGCTTCTGGATAGAACAGATAGCCCCATGCCGCAGATCACCGCTTCTTTTACACCTTGATTGCTGCTGATGGTGAACATCGACTTCGGCCGCAATCCGTTTGAGCTGAGCACATGATCGAGATATTCTCTCGTCCCGGAGCCTTTCTCTCTTGTCACCCACGCTTCGTTTTGCAAATCGCTGATCGAAATATCTCTCCGCCCGGCCAGCGGGTGCTGATTCGGCGCGGCGATACACATTTCATCCTCCATGAACGGTTCAATTTCCAGTTCATTCTCGTTTGTATGTCCTTCAATCAGCCCGATATCAGCCTGAAGCATCCGCACACGCTCGCTGACCTCCTCTGTATTGCCGATCATGACATCGAGGTTCAGCTCTGGATACAGCTTTTGCAGCTGGGCTAGAAGCGGCGGAAGAATATACTCTCCGATCGTAAAGCTGGCAGCTATTTTCAATTCGCCTTTCACATAGTGATGGTGCGCATAGATTTCAGCCTTGGCTTGCTCATAGAGAAATACCATTTGCTTTGCTCTTTGATACAAAATGTCTCCTGTCGGCGTTGTCGTAAAGTGTTTTGGCGACCGATTCAGGAGAGCCGTTTGAAATTCTTTCTCAAGATTTTTGATATGCAGACTGACGCTGGGCTGGGAGATCATCAGCTTTTCCGCTGCTTTTGTGAAGTTTTTTTCTTCTACCACCGCTATAAACGTTTTCAGCACGTCATAATACAAAAACCCCACCCCTGTCATTAATAAAATATATAATTATAATCAGTTTTCTTTATTGTACTCATATCATCTGTCTTGGTAAAGAAGGCTATACGGGCGTAAAAAAGGCAGCCCTCAGGAAGAGAGCTGCCATCGTCTTCATTTTTATTACAGTGCTTGCGCCGCTGTAATTAATGCGAGATTGTAAACATCTTCAGCGTTACATCCTCTTGAAAGGTCGTTTACAGGCATATTTAAACCTTGCAGGATTGGTCCTACTGCTTCAAAGTTGCCCAAACGCTGAGCGATTTTATAGCCGATGTTTCCTGCTTCAAGGCTTGGGAATACGAATACGTTAGCGTCCCCTTTGATCTCGGAATCCGGCGCTTTTTTCTCAGCTACAGATGGAACAAATGCAGCATCGAATTGGAATTCGCCGTCAAGTGTCAGTTCAGGCGCTTTTTCTTTCGCGATTTTCACAGCATCCGCTACTTTTTCTGTTTCGTCAGATTTTGCTGAGCCTTTTGTAGAGAAGCTGAGCATTGCCACACGAGGCTCAATGTCGAACATTTTTGCCGTATTGGCACTTTCGATTGCGATCTCGGCAAGATCTTGGCTGTCAGGCGCAATGTTGATCGCGCAATCTGCGAACACGTATTGCTCTTCTCCGCGAGCCATGATGAATACGCCGGAAGTCTTTTTCACGCCTTCTTTTGTTTTGATGATTTGAAGAGCCGGGCGGACAGTGTCGGCTGTTGAATGAGCCGCTCCGCTTACAAGTCCGTCTGCAAGGCCTTTGTACACCAGCATTGTACCGAAGTAGTTCTCGTCTAATAATGCTTTACGAGCTTGTTCTTCTGTCGCTTTGCCTTTACGGCGTTCTACGAATGCTTGTACAAGGTCTTCCATGCCTTCATATGTATGAGGATCATAAATCTTAACGCCATCCAGCGTAAGGTTCAATTCTTTTGCTTTTGCTTGGATCTCATTTTCATTGCCGATCACAATCGGATTCAGCACTTTGTTTCCTGCAAGCTTACTGACCGCTTCTAAAATACGCTCGTCTAAGCCTTCAGGAAATACAATTTTAACGTCTTTTCCAGCTACTTTTTCTTGCACTGTTGAAAATAAATCTGCCACAACTAAAACCTCCTCAAAAAGTTACAAAAACGCTTTCTTTTACTAGCATACTCTTCTTCCAATCAAATTCAAACAGCCAACTTTCATTATAGCGCTTTCATAAAAAAATCTTATTTTTCTAACTAATTTAATGTGACTCATTCTTTTCCTTATAGCTTCTCTTATTTTTATGGAGTTATACGAAAGGGATGTTCAAGGTTTCTCTACAGTAGAATCGGATAAACTATGGTATAGTGAAGGCAATCATGAAAAGATAATAGGAGTGAAGATAAATGAGTGAACAGCAAATGACGAATGAAGCGGCGAAAACGCTTGACGGCTGGTATGCGTTACATGATTTCCGCACAATGGACTGGACTTCCTGGAAACTGCTGTCCAGCGATGAGCGCCAATCTATCATACATGAATTCACAGGATTGCTTGAAAAATGGGGCGTGGCCCAAAAAGAAGGAAAAGGATCACAGACTCTTTACAGCATCGTCGGCCAAAAAGCTGATTTTATGCTAATGATTCTTCGTCCTACAATGGAAGAATTAAATGAAATTGAGCTCGAATTCAACAAATCAAGACTTGCTGAGTTCACCATTCCGGCTTACTCCTACGTATCAGTGGTTGAACTGAGCAACTACTTGGCAAGCGGCGACGGCGACCCTTACGAAAACCCGCATGTACGTGCGCGCCTTTACCCTGAACTGCCGGAATCTAAATATGTATGCTTCTATCCAATGGATAAAAGAAGATCCGGCAACGACAACTGGTACATGCTTTCAATGGAAGAACGCAGAAACTTGATGAGAAGCCACGGCTTAATCGGCCGCAGCTATGCGGGCAAAGTCAAACAGATCATCACCGGCTCCGTCGGCTTTGACGATTACGAGTGGGGCGTTACATTATTCAGTGATGATGTGCTTCAATTCAAAAAGCTTGTGTATGAAATGCGTTTTGACGAAGTCAGCGCTCGCTACGGCGAATTCGGTTCATTCTTTGTCGGCAACCGCCTTTCGCTTGATACACTTCCTCAATTCCTATATGTATAATATCTCCTCCCGCCCTGCCGGCGGGAGTTTTTCGATTCTCCTTTATCAGAATTTAAATAAAATTTGCTATTTTCTTCGTTTTTTCTTACGATGTAGATAATAATCCAATTTTTGCAAAGGGGTGCAGTTATTTGTCAAAACGAACCGCATTTATTATGGGAGCCAGCCAAGGGATCGGAAAAGCAATCGCTCTGAAATTAGCAGACCAGCATTTTTCTCTCGTCATTAATTCACGAAACTTGGACAATATTGAGCCTGTCAAAAAAGACATTTTGGCCAAGCATCCTGAAGCGAGCGTCATTGTCCTTGCGGGTGATATGTCTGACCAACATACGAGAGCCGGCATTTTTCAAGAAATCGAATCTCAATGCGGACGCCTTGATGTTCTGATTAATAATATTCCGGGCGGCGCGCCTGACACATTTGATAACTGCAATATAGAGGATATGACGGCCACGTTCACACAAAAGACGGTTGCCTACATTGACGCTATCAAGCGTGCTGCCTCACTGATGAAACAAAACGAGTTTGGCAGAATCATCAACATTGTTGGAAATCTGTGGAAAGAACCCGGGGCCAATATGTTTACAAACAGTATGATGAATGCCGCTTTAATTAACGCCAGTAAAAATATTTCCATCCAGCTTGCTCCTCACAATATTACTGTCAACTGCCTGAATCCTGGTTTTATCGCTACAGACCGTTACCATCAATTTGTGGAAAATGTGATGAAAAAGAACAGCATATCCAAACGGGAAGCAGAGGAACAGATTGCTTCCGGGATTCCGATGAAACGGGTCGGATCAGCCGAAGAAACCGCAGCACTCGCCGCGTTTCTCGCCTCCGAGGAAGCCTCCTATATCACGGGACAGCAAATTTCCGCTGATGGCGGCAGCATGAAAAGCATATAAAAAAATCCCGCTTTTTAGCGGGATACTTCTTGTAATGATGCAAACGGCAGGTTCAGCTTTTGAATCCGCATGACAAATTCCCGCAGATCCTCCTGCTTTGACACCATCGATATTCTGACATGCCTTTTTCCGTTGCTTCCGAATATTTCACCCGGTGTGACAACGACGTGGGCATGCTCCAGCAAATAATCGGAGAATTGGTGAGATGTTTCAAACGTTTTCGGAATTTCGGCCCATACGTAAAACGTTCCTTTTGGCTTTTCCATCTGCCAGCCCAATTCCTTTTCACACAGCTCCGTAAAAAAATCAATTCGTTCCTCGTAGATTCGTTTCAAGGATTCCGTTTGCTCCGGATCTCCTGAAAGCGCCGCACTCGCCGCGTGCTGCAGTCCGCCGAACATGCCGACAAATACATGATCCTGAAACTCATTGACGGCCTGAATGATCTTTTCATTCCCGACCGCAAACGCCATTCTCCAGCCTGCCATATTAAATGTTTTTGAAAATGAATAAAGCTCTGCCCCGACAGCTTTGGCATCCTCTGCCTCAAGAAAGCTGGCCGGTTTTTTATCGAATTCAAACGCGCCGTACGCAAAATCATGGATCAAGTGGATGTTGTGCTTTTTCGCAAAAGCAGCCGCTTTTGCATAAAAAGCCGCATCGGCCACAGCTCCCGTCGGGTTATTCGGATAATTTAAAAACATAAGCTTCGCTTTATCCAGCACGGCAGGATCAATCTTTTCAAAATCCGGCAGATAGCCATTTTCTTCATACAGCGGCATTTCGTGCAGCTCAGCTCGCGCCATCGTAATTCCTGACAAATATTCAGGGTAGCCCGGATTCGGGACCAAAGCGATGTCTCCCGGATTGAGCAGGCATTGTGTCAGCACATACAAGCCGGCTTTCCCGCCGCCGAAGAGTGCAACTTCCGTTTCAGGATTGATTGACACCCCGTATTCTCTTTTATAGAAATCAGCGATTGCTTCCTTCAAAAAAGGATAGCCTCTGAATGGGCCGTATCCGTGAAACGATGGATTCAGAGACGCCTCCCGCAAGGCCTCCACAATATGCGGCGGAGTGGGAAGGTCAGGGTTTCCCTGTCCGAGATTAATGATATGCGCCCCCGTTTTTTCCAATTCCTTCACCTTTTGAAAAACGAGAGAAAACTCTTGCCTTGGAAGTGTCTTGATGACGTCGGACGGTGTTATTTCCATCTAAAAGACTCCTTTTTGCTCCGTTTTGTTATCCCGTTCCAAAAACGATTTGTTGACGAGCTTCGTATGCAGAAACAATCCGCTTACCATCACAACAATCAGCCCCATAATGACCGGAGCGTTTAAAACGTTGATTAACATCGAACCAACAGAAATGCATAATCCGATTGACGCTTCCGCCACCGAAAAAATGCGCCCTTGAATCTGGTTTGCCGCGTTCTCCTGAACCTTCACCTTTGCAAGCACTTCCCCGTATTCCATCGCGATGAAAAAGAGGATAGCGGCGATGACCGAGACAGCGAAAATCGGCGTGAATAAAAACAGTGCCAGCGAGACAATCGATAAAACGGTAAAATACGTCAGGCCTCTATTGTTGTTAAAGCCCCATTTGCTGACAAGCGCCGCTCCGATGAAGCCGCCGAAGCCGATGCAGAACGTGAGTATAAAGTTACCGATTTCCCCGTCACCCAGAAAGCGGCTGACGATTGGAAAATAGCTGTACACAATTCCCCACAGCATCGCCATCGTAATCATCGTAAACATGGCATTTAATACGAAAGCATTGGTTTTGATTTCCTTGAGTCCTTCTTTAAAAGACTGAAAGGCCTCTTTTATGTTTTCAGATTGAATCGGCACAAATTGCAGCTTAATGCGGCTGATAAAAACGGCCGAAATCAAGTATGTCACACCGTTAAAAGCAACAGCCAGCTCTACAGATCCACCTAACAGAAAAAGCCCTCCGGCAGCCGCACCGACGATAATCGAGATGGTCGTCGCTTTTGCGAATAACGTGTTGATGTTTTTAATATCTGATTCCAATGAGGACATGACCGCAAGACGGGCAGGATTAAAAAACACACCACTTCCATAAGAGATAAACAGCAGGGCGAGAAAAATCAGCGGGTACTCGCCTTTTGGAAGAAATGTGAGCCCCAAAAAGATGAGGCCCCTGATGATATCCGTCCACAGCATGATTTTAACTCTATCTAACCGATCGACCAGAACCCCCAAAAATGGCTGAAATACCATCGGAATGCTTCTGACTACGATGACCCCCGATGTCACCCAATAATCATGATAATATGTAGACAAAATGAGCAGGGCAGGGAGAACACAATAGTCTCCCATAAATGATAGCGCCTGCCCGTAAAGTAAGTATTTAGAATTGGGCTTTAACTGTTTCATACAGGCAGCACATACTTTGCCGTCAATTTCGCATGCTGCTGAATTTGTCTGATGGATTCAGCCACATCCTGTGAATTGCTGCCTTTCAGTTCAAATGCAGCAATGGAATTGAAGGCTTCAAACAGTGTCAAATCAACTGATGTCCCTGGTGCTGCTGCCGAAAAAGAAACGATTTCTGTATCACCCTTCAAAAGCCCGTCCGGAATATCGATCGCTTCGATCACCAAATCCTCAACAGTTTCCGGAATCTGGCCATTTTGTTTAAAATGCTGAGGGTACAAATGGCAGTCGGCGACATAGTAAGGCTCTTGATCTAATAATCCGTCCGGCAGATTGGCGTCTTTTCCGAAGCAGAGAACATCTAATAATAATTGCGCCATATCAACGCCGAAGACCTTTTTAATATTAGGAATCATATTCCAGCCTGCGAATCTCGCTGCCGACTCTATTAAACCCGGTTCTCTGTTTTTCATTAGCTTGATCTCTGTATGTGTTGCGCAATTTTCCAGTCCAAGCCCTTCATTTGCCTTTTTGGCGGCTTCGACAATTTTCTTTTTCGCCTCTTCATCCAGAATGGACGGCGTAATGTGTGATGTTTCTGTAAATCCGATTTGCGGCGTTTTGTCATGAATGGCGATTGGGAAATACTCACCGTCTGCCATGATGCCTTCTATGCTGATATAGTCGGAGTACCCTTCTGTTTGATACCAGTCTCCATACTCACCCTGTAAAAATTCTTCAGCAATAAACGGTGCTTCAAACGTGACCGCCTTTGGCACGTTAATTGATTTCAGGTAGTCATTGACTCTGTTAAATTCATCTTCTGCCGTCTCAGTGTCCGTAATCAGCGTTACGCCGATTGAACTCGCTAAGTATGTAGGCTTTAGGATAAGAGGTGTGCCGATCTCTTCAAGTGCAGCACGAAAATCCTCTAGCGTTGTGACTCGTTTGTTTTTAATTGATTTGACTCCGGCCTTATTAAAAGCGTCTCTCATTTTATTTTTATCTCTGGCATTTTCGGCGGCCTGCACTCCGGCGCCCCTCAGGCCCAGACGTTCGCAGGCTTTTGCCATCGGGGCAATGAATAATTCATTGTTTGTTGTGATGGCATCCGCCCCAAACATTTCGGCAACCTTAACGATCTGCTCGACGACCTCTTCTTCAGGCTTGTCATGATCCTCATGCGCCCAATAAATGGAATCGGGATGCTCAAAATCAGCTAAGCTCTGAAAATAGTCTTTATCCTTTATGACCGCGACCGAGTATTTTTCAATCAGTGCTGCATGAGAGGCTGTAATTGCAAAAGGTCTTGGAATAAAGCTGACCAGGTTATATTTTTCAGCAGCGCTTTTATAAAACATGTGCGGCGGGCAGCCTCCAAGATCAGCGATGACCAATACTGTTTTTCTCTCCATATGTAAAACACTCCTTCTCTATTGTGCGGTGTATCCTCCGTCTGCGGTGATGGCGCTTCCGGTCATATAGCTTGATAAATCCGATGCTAAAAACAGCATCACGTTTGCGATTTCTTCGGGTTTCCCAAGCCTCAGCAGCGGATTTACCTTTGCCTTTTCTTTTTTGATCTCTTCAAGTGTGCCTTCATTATTTTCAAGGAATGATTTTTCATTTAGCGGTGTGTCAATAATCCCCGGGCATACGCAGTTGACACGAATTTGATGTTTCGCATAATCAACGGCCATCGACCTCGTCAGCTGCAAAACGCCTCCTTTGCTGGCGTTATAGGCAGGAATATCAGGCCATGCCACGAGCCCGCCGACTGAGCACGTATTAATGATGTTGCCCTTGCCGGCAGCGAGCATATGCTTGAGTGCGTGCTTGCTCATTAAAAACATGCCGGTCAAATTGACTTGGAGCACCTTGTTCCAATCGCTGAGCTCCATCTCGTGAATGGGAGCCACGATTTCGATGCCCGCATTATTAATCAATACATCCAGCCTTCCAAATGTATCGACCGCCGATTGAACAGCGTGCTGACAGGCAGATTCGTCTGTGATATCTGTTTGCACAAAGTGCAGCCTGTCACTATTTTCTTTCCGGACCATTGCTTCTCCCTGAGCCTCGTCAATATCCGCCACAACCACATTTGCCTGCTGGCTCAAAAAAGCCCGAACCGCCGCATAACCAATTCCTGATGCGCCTCCTGTTATGAGGACGGTTTTATCAGCGAGGTTCATGATTACTCATCCGCCTTTATTTTTTTTGCTTTTGCTCTGTTGTAGCGCGGCGGGAAGAAGATATTAATCGATTTTGATTCTTTTTCTGAACGGTTGATGGCGCCGTGATCTTCCCGAGGCTCACAGAAATAGGCTGTGCCGAATTCCATCTCGACTGTGCAGCCTTCGACCGTCATGTCATAACCGCCGCCGATGCAGATTCCGATTTGCTCATTTCGATGTTTATGGAAAGGCATTTCTCCGCCATTTCCAGGGATTTTGGCCAGCATGATTTCCACCCAATCCTCAACAAAGAACGTGACTTCCATGCCAGGCAATAGGTCTCTCGTTTTGAAAATATTCAAAAAATAGTCTTCAGGACTTGTATATGTTTCATCAGCTTTCAGCCGTTTGATATCAATGGCAATGACTTCTTGGTCTGTGTCGTTTCTTGCCCCATGAGGCACATGCGGCGGCGCAATGTAGGCAGATTCCAAGGCCGTCATTTTTCTTGTCACATCTCCGACAGTCATCATCAGCTCACCAGAAACAACCATGCCAATCTGGACTTCCTTATGCTGATGGGGTTCAACGTTGGTATGCGGCGGAACGTAAGACATTAACACCTCGGTGTCGCCGCGCACGGTTGAATACTGTCTCACTCCATTTTCCCATTCTATTAATTTCGGTGTCGGGAAATAAAGCTCCTGCATATCTTCTTTAGTTTTCATAATCAACGTCTCCTTTTCCGAATAATGACCAGCTCATAGGAATGCTTTTAAATGTTTTCACAAATGCAAGCCCGTACTTTTGCCGTGCAAGCTCATTGGTTAAGGCAATGTCATACAGGCCTTCTTTTACTTTTCTTGCAGCTTGACTGGTCGAATTGACCAGTTTGAAACGTACTTCTTTGCGGGTAAAATATTTGATTAAATTTATAGGTGATGGATGTGAAACAATAACAGATGTATCAAGCATATCGTCGCTGAATTCAAAATCAGGACGAACAGCCAGGCCGTACATTGGTGTATCACACCTGAAGATCTGCAAAAGCTGCAAATCCGGCCTCATGTAGAAATGCTTAATGCCGTCGTAAGCGTGTGGGACGATGGTATATTCCAGCGGGCTTTGAAGGGTCCTTTCGATGCATGATTCAAATGTATCATGCAAGGACAATTTACTGTTCAGCCCCTGTTGAAGAGTAAAATTGGAGATAAAATGCTTTGCTGCGTACTCACTGCTTGTCCCCTCAGGGCCGAGCGTGTTGACTGTAATCAGTTTGGATATTGAATCAGTTCTGTTTTTTGTCTGAATGCTATTATCCAATATAATCATGAGCACCAACCAATCTTTTAAAATTTTAAGTAAATTTTATCCAGCGACAAATGAACTGTCAACATTTTTTGAAAATATTGATAATTATCCCCATACAAACAAAAAAACCCTTAATAAAGGGTTTTTTGTTATAGGAATTTAGAAACTTTGTTTATTGGGATAAAGAATGATCGGCTTTCTGCTCATGCTTGCCGTACTTTTTATATGCGAATACACTGAGCACAAATCCGAGCACTGTGATGGCGGCGCAAATAAATCCGACAGCTGCATACCCGTATCCCACATATACAGGCCCCATCAAAGCAGAGCCTAATGTCACAGCCAGATTCGAGGCGAGGCTGTAAAACGCCATAATTTTCCCGCGATGACGCTCTGAGCAGTCACTTAAAATGGTGCTGAGCAGCGTCACCGTCAAGCTTTGCATTAATCCCCAAATAAATAGGCTGACGATTAACAGAATCATTGAAGCCGGCGCATATGCTAAACATGCCAGCAGCACGCTGATGACCCCTAGTGCAATCAATAGGGAGCGCATTTTTCCGATGCGGTCGGCCACCTTGCCTGTAATGACACTCATGGAAAACCCGATGCCGTAAATCATGATAAATAAGCCCGCTGCTGTGTTTCCTCCGGTAAAAACGTCCTGAAGATAGGAGCCTAAAAATGAATACATACCATAAAAACCAATCATATTACAGAAGGTTATCGTGATATAAACGGGTACACGCGGGACTTTCAGCGCATCCCGGAATGTTCCAGCCGGTTCTTCTTTTTCTTCCTTGCCGTTGTTTTTATGTTCGGCGTGGCGGCGCATTTCAAGCAAGATCAGCAAAACAACTAAAACGCCCATCAAAGCGAAAATCCAAAATGTCCATCTCCAATGCAGGACGCCGCCGATAAATGATCCGAGCGGCACACCGAAAATCAATGCCAGCGACCAGCTTGAAACGATCAGTCCCATCACCTTGCCCCTGTATGTATAAGGAACACGATCCCCGACAACTGCGTAAGCGGTCGGCACAAACGCTCCAGCAGCCAATCCCGAAAGTGCCCGGCCTAAAAAGAAGAAAAAGATATTTTGAGCTAAAGCGCATATCACTGTTCCTATAATAAAGATCATAAGTCCGGCCAGTAAACTAAGTTCTCTGGAATATTTATCGCCTAAAGGAACCAGGAGCGGCGCACCGATAAATATCATTACGCCGTAAATACTGATAGATAATGCAAGGACACTGACATCTGAGTTGAAGGCTTTTGCTAAATCCGGCAGCAGCGGTGAGATCACAAGCTCTTCAGACCCGGCCGCAAATACCCCCATCGTTAAAGCCAGTGCTAAAAATAGCGGAAAATGATGTTTTGTTTCGATGTCATTGTTTTGTTTGCTGTTCATTCTCCCTCAAACACCTCTTCCATAATCTTCTTATCATAAAGTTGAATTAAGTTTAGCATTGTTTTTTCACAATTTACAATTCGAACGAAACCTTTACAATTTTTATTATTTTCATTTAAATCTCAATATATATTTCTATATTTCATTTTAAAAACAAAGAGGATTTTAACGCGCAAAAAAGCTCTCCGGTTTCCGGAGAGCTTTTTCTATTGCGCCTCTGCCTGCTCTTTTTCTGTCGCTTCATGATTTATACGTTTTTTGAGGCTTAGATGATAGTACGCATAGCAGAAAATAATGATCGGCACGCCGCAGTACAGGCCGATTCTTTGATCCGGAATGAAAATAAGGCTGATCAATACGCATGCGTATAAACCAAATCCGAGAATCGGGACTAGCGGATATAAAGGCGTTCTGAACTCCAGGTCATTCACGTTTCCGCCTTCAGCGAGGAAACGTCTGCGAAAGAAAAATTGCGACGCACAAATGGACATCCACGCGACAACTGTCACCATGCCCGAGATTGAGATACACCATAAATACACCGTTTCTGCAGCCATGACACTTGTCAGCAGCGAACAGCCGGAAATGCCGAGTGTAATCAGCAAGGCATTCATCGGCACGCCTTTTTTTGTCAGTCTGGTGAGGAAGGACGGGCCCATTTGATTTGATGAAAGGGACCACATCATGCGCGACGCCGCATACAAACCCGAATTGGCAACAGATAAAATCGCCGTTAAGATGACAAAGTTCATGATATCAGCCGCAAATGGGATGCCGATTTGATCGAGCACCGCTACAAACGGGCTTTCAATGACCCCCGCCGTTTTGTACGGAAGAATGGCAACCAAGACGAACATAGCAAGCACAAAGAAAAACAGTGTGCGCCAAATGACATTTCGAATGGACTTTGGCAGTGTTTTTTCCGGATTTTCACTTTCCCCTGCCGCAATGCCGACAAGCTCCGTCCCTTGAAAGGAGAAATTCACCATAACCAGTGTAAACATAACGGCCAGCACCCCATTAGGGAAAAGGCCCCTATCAGTCATAAAGTTAGACAAAAATGGCGTTTCCTGTCCGCCTTTAAAGTCAATCAAGCCAAACACAGCAGCGCCGCCGATCACGATAAATAATACGATCGCTGCCACTTTGATGCTTGAAAACCAAAATTCCATTTCGGCAAAGCTTCTGACAGACAGCGCATTAATCAAAAAGATGACGATACCAAACACGAGACACCATATCCAGATCGGAACGGAGGGCAGCCACCTTTGCATCAAAATGCCCGCTGACGTCAGCTCCAAGCCTACTGTATTCGCCCAGCTGAACCAATACAGCCAGCCGATCATAAAGCCTGTCGACGGTCCCAGAAATTTAGTGGCGTAGGCCTGAAACGATCCGGCCACCGGCATGGCAACAGCCAGTTCTCCTAAACAAAGCATGACAAGATACATTAAAAATCCGCCGATGATATACGCGGCAATGGCGCCGAGCGGTCCTGCCTGGCTGATGGTAAAACCGGAGCCTAAAAACAGCCCGGTTCCAATCACCCCTCCCAAGGCAATCATAAACAAATGCCTGCTTTTCATGCTGCGCTGCAATTCATTTTTATGATTCTGCATCATCCTTCTCCCTTCAGTTCTTGTGTCGTGATGGTCATCCGGTAGCTTTGCAAAAGGTGAACAGTGGTCTGCTGTATGAGGTGGGGCAAAACGTGAAATGTGTACGGCTTATAGACTCGTTCTGTCCATTTATGACCATCTTTTCCGTATACGCCCATGTTGATGGATGGAATATTCAGCTTGCGTATATCCTTGAACGGAATGGTTCCAATCATATTCCACCCAGGGAAGTTTCTGATAAAGGAATGAATTTCACCATCGGTTTCGTGCAGCGATAAGAAACTGCCGTCTGCCAAGTAGGGGAAAAACTTTTTGAAGACAAATGTTTCGCCTGTCGATTCAGCGGTTTTGTCAGCCGCTTCTTTAATCACATGCTGCAAAAGCTGATCTCTTGCGCTATCTTCTTTTAAATAGTTATGCGGCAGGTAGGGAGGTGCGTAAAATAGAATGACTTTTGCGCCTTGATCGGGGTCAAGCTTTTGAAGCTCTTCGATTGCCTTAAAGCATCTTATACGAAGTTCAAGGTGCTCATTGGCTTTGAATGTTTGCTCGATACACTGCTCAGGATCTACGCCGCGGCTTCTCAGCTTTTCTAAGTATTGCTCCAGACTGTACACTTGAATGTCCCATGATAAATGTTTCTTCGGAAGATCGGTTCTTTTTACATATTCTTCGTAATAATCTGATAATTTTTGTTCTGTGTCCCGGCACGCTTCCTCAGCGACTTCAATAAGCAGGTCCATAATTTCCTTTGCTGTTCTTTCATAAATAAAATAATTGAAATACAAGCAGCTGCTGACAGCCGTTTGCACATTATAGGCTTCTTTGTTATCACGCTGATACAAACAGGATGGGGGCAGAACCAGCTCGCCTTCGATCTTTTCTGCCAGATGAATGTTATTGTGAAGACGGCTTGTGATTTCAGATGAAATCAAATTTGGATCAATCCCTGCCAGCGTATCGCCAACATGGACTTCCCGCCCGTAGATGTAAAAGCAAGGCAGCAGTTTTCCCGCGGCTCCGGTGTAGATATATCTTGTCTTATCACCATCGTAAAGCGGCGTAATAAAATCTGTATTAATAGCAGCCAGATAGTGAAGCTGTTTTTCTTTTTTGAGCCGGTTCAGCTCTGAAATGCTGGCGAGAACGCCGGAATGCTGACTCTCCTCATCCGGATTTGCCATAAACAATAGATTTCCCGGCAATGTATCGAGGTTCTCTGAAAAATGCAGGAGATTGGCTAAATGAACGGCGATGCCGCTTTGCATATCGACAGATCCTCTTCCGAACATCCACTCGCCCGATTTGGCATCCCGCTGAACGTCTTGGTCGAACTCATAACGGCTGAAGTACGCGGCCAATTTTTCACAATCAAAAGCGATATCCTTTAAAGGGCCGAAATCTTCAATTCCGACTGTATCCAGATGGGCATGGTAAATGACAGTATTTCGGCTTTCTCCATGTCCTTCAATAAACGCAAAAATATTTTTGCGATTGTATGGGTCGTTCGGAATGGCCTGTTCCCACACATGACTAGGGTTTTCCTGAAAATAAGGATAGCTCATGATTACTTCTTTGATGAAATCTGCTTTTGTCCCTTCTCCGACAGTGCCGTTCACACTGCTGAGACTGACCAGAGATGTTGTCAGTGCCTCCACTCTTTCAGCCGGCTTCATGTGACTGATTTTTGTATACAGCATAAATTATCCTCCTGATCAAAAAGTTGAAATCGTGCGATCCGCTAAAGAATCGCACGATTTTATTTCTCTCAAATCAAAAAGCTTCGGACGTTGTTTTGGCTTGCATATGAAGAATTAAATAATCCGGGCCGCCTGCTTTTGAGTCTGTTCCGGACATATTAAAACCGCCGAACGGCTGATAGCCGACAATCGCTCCGGTACAGCCTCTGTTGAAATATAGGTTTCCGACATGGAAATCCTCACGCGCCCGTTCAATGTGCGCACGATTTTTCGTCAGCAGAGCGCCTGTTAATCCGTATTCCGTGTTATTTGCAATCTCCAGCATATGATCGAAATCACGCGCTTTGCAGATCGCAACAACCGGGCCGAAAATTTCTTCCTGCATCAGGCGCGCGTTTTCATCAACATCTGCAAAGATCGTCGGCTGAATAAAGTAGCCTTTTGAATCATCGCCTTCGCCTCCGGCCAACAGCTTGCCTTCAGATTTGCCGATTTCAATGTATTTCATGACTTTGTTGTAGGACGCTTCATGGATCACGGGCCCCATATACGTATCAGGATCTTCCGGATTGCCGAGAGCCAGCGTTTTGGTCAGCGCCACAGCTTTTTCCACCACTTCATCATAGATATCCTGATGGATGACCGCGCGGGAGCCTGCTGAACACTTCTGTCCTGAATATCCAAACGCTGAATACACGATAGAGGATGCAGCGAGGTCAAGATCAGCGTCTTTGTCGACAAGCACTGTGTCTTTTCCGCCCATTTCAGCAATGACCCGTTTCAGCCATTTTTGGCCCGGCTGCACTTTGGCAGCACGCTCATAAATCCGGCAGCCGACTGCACGGGAACCTGTAAATGAGACAAACCGTGTTTTCGGATGCTCCACTAAGAAATCACCAATTTCCGCTCCATCTCCCGGAATGTAATTCAGAACGCCGTTTGGCAAGCCCGCTTCCTCCATGACCTCGACAAATTTTGCAGCTACTACGGGCGCTGCGTCAGCCGGTTTTAAGAGAATCGTATTTCCTGTCACAATTGCTGCCGCCGCTGTTCCTGCCATAATCGCAAGCGGGAAATTAAATGGAGAAATGACAATGCCGACGCCAAGCGCTTCGTAATGGTATTGATTGAACTCGCCTGCCCGGCTCTTCACCGGAGCCCCTTCCTTGAGGTTTAACATTTGGCGCGCATAGAACTCCAAAAAGTCTATCGCTTCGGCCGTGTCCGCATCGGCTTCCTTCCACGGTTTTCCCGCTTCCTTCACAAGATAGCTTGAAAATTCATGCTTTCTTCTGCGCAAGATAGCCGCTGCTTTAAAGAGGATATTCGCGCGGTGCTCCGGTCTTTGTTTTTTCCATGATTCAAATGCCTGCAGTGCGGCTTGCATCGCTTTTTCAGCAAGCTCTTGATCCGCTGTTGATGCGTACCCAATCACCTCTTCTTTATTTGCCGGGTTAATGGAAACCATTTTGCGGTCCGTTTCAATTTTTTCTCCATTTATCACAAGCGGATAATGCTTGCCGAGCTGAGTGTTTACAAATGCCAATGACTCTTGAAATGCTGTTTTATTCTTTGCTTCCGTAAAATCAGTAAATGGTTCGTGCGCGTATGATACTGTCATATGTAGTCCCCCTCATGTCATGAAATATGTCTGCGCATGAATAAAAATGCAAGAATCATGCCAATATTTTGTCTCTTCCTAAAAAAACTTGTTGAATTGTACAGAAATTTGTCTAACAGGAGAACACCTTTCTCTATTTCCAATCCTGAAACGCAAAATTTTTTTGCTATTTTCGCTTTTCCCGCAAAGAATAAATGCAAAATTTTTTGCGATAGAAGGGGATATCTCCCCTTCCGAATTTATACCCACCCGCGGAATCGCGATGCCTCTGCCGATTTTCTGATGCCCGTCATGTAAGCAGCCAAGCGCATATCCACTTTATGTGTTGCCGCTGTCTGATAAATCGTTTCGAACGAATTGACCATGACGTTTCTCAGTTTTTCTGCAACCTCTTCTTCTGACCAATAATATCCTTGGTTGTTTTGCACCCATTCAAAATAAGAAACCGTGACGCCGCCGGCACTCGCCAGAATATCAGGCACGAGGAGCACGCCTCTTTCATTCAGGATCTTAGTGGCATCAATGGTTGTCGGGCCATTCGCCGCCTCGACGACGATTGACGCCTGAATGTTGTGTGCGTTTTTGGCTGTGATTTGATTGGCGATCGCCGCCGGCACTAAAATATCGCAATCTTTTTCAAGCAGCTCCTCATTTGTGATGACGTCTGTAAATAAATTGGTGACCATGCCGAAGCTGTCCCGCTTATCGAGCAAATAAGGGATATCAAGGCCGTCCGGGTTGTAGAGCCCGCCATGGGCATCCGAGATCCCGATCACCTTCGCGCCGGCATCATGCATGAATTTGGCCAGAAAGCTGCCAGCGTTTCCAAAGCCCTGTATGATGATGCGCGCGTTTTGCAGCTTGATCCCTTTTTTCTTAACCGCCTCTTCAATACAAATCGTGACGCCCTGTGCCGTTGCGGTTTCCCGGCCTTGCGATCCGCCTAAAACGAGCGGTTTCCCTGTGATAAAGCCCGGAGAATCAAATTCCCGCAGCCGGCTGTACTCATCCATCATCCATGCCATAATTTGCGAGTTGGTGTACACATCGGGAGCCGGAATATCCTTTGTCGGACCGACGATCTGGCTGATGGCACGGACATATCCCCTGCTCAGCCTTTCCAGTTCTCCGAATGACATTGTCCGCGGATCACAAATAATACCGCCCTTTCCGCCGCCGTAAGGAAGATTGGCAATCCCGCACTTGAGCGTCATCCAAATGGATAATGCCTTTACTTCCTCTTCATTGACTTCAGGATGGAAGCGCACGCCTCCCTTTGTCGGACCAACCGCATCATTGTGCTGCGACCGGTACCCTGTGAACACCTTGACGCTGCCGTTATCCATTTTGACCGGAATGCGGACGGTGAGCATTCTCTGCGGCTCTTTCATGAGTTCATACATATCGCCCGGATAGCCCAGCTTTCGAAGGGCTTCCTTAATGATCGTTTGGGTAGACAAAAATAAATTTAGAGCTTCTTTTTCCTCATCTTTCGCGACTTGCTTTGCTGACATCTTTTTCACCTCATTGTTTTTTTGGCCGCTTGAAAATGTAAGCGCTTTAAACAATCAGCCGGCCAATTCCCTTCTTCAGTGGATTCACCCTTATGATCATGCAAGATCCGTACCAGTTTTTTTAATCAACAAAAAAAGAGACTGAAAACATCTCAGTCTCTGATTAAATCTATTCATTAACGAGGGTCAATCACCAGCTGCGTTTCGGCATAAAAACTGCCGATTCCCAAACCGTTTACAACATCGCCTTTAATCGTGTAAGTGCCTGCGCGCGGAAGGGTTTTGCGCACCATGACAAGATCAAATTCGGATGCCCCTAACAAATCAAGCGTAAGCGGGAGTCTGACAGTTTTTCCATCGTTTAAAATCTGTGTTTCTTTCAGCGTTCTTCCATTCACTGAATCTCTTGTTGTAGCATGGAACCCGTCAGGAAATTGAAATTCTACCGCGCCAAGAGAAAGCACCGCATTTGGTTTATATGTCACTTCAATATCAGAAGTGGTCCACTCTTTTGTGCTGTTAATCGTTTTTGCCTCGATTGATGCAGACTGTGCATGAGCTTGGCCTGAAGGAAGCAAGATTGATAGTAAGACAGCTGAACTGATCAATAATGAAGATACGAATGAAGTTCTTTTTAACATGACATTTCCTCCTCAAATCACTGTTGGGATTGGCCAGAGCGTCCTCTGCAGAAAAAGCGTTTTTTCGTAATTCGCGAATTACCAATTCTTTTTCTTAAAAGTTAATCTATCATCATTTTACATGGAAGTAAATGCTTTTTTAGGAATATTAACACTTGGAATCATTTGAGAATATCATCCTGTTTACACAAGGTTCAAATGGATGATTTTCTCTCTTTTTCTAGTAACATTATCCTGTTGATTTCTATCCTTTAGCCTATTTTGAAAAAAGGACAAAAAAAGTCGAAGATGCCTCCGCTCTCCGATTGATCACGTTCCTATTTTTATCTATTTTCGGTATTCCAGTTAAAACCGATCGTTTCATCATTCCATGGAATTCTTTTTTCATCAGGCTGATCCGGGTTATACGACATGGTGGTGAAGTAGATAATCGTCAGTGGCGTCTCTCCCAGCACTCTGTACCCGTGGGCCACCCCTTTTGGGATCAATAACAGCATCGGGTTGTCTTCACCCATATAATAGACGTCAGTTTCTCCTTTTGTCTTTGAATCATCTCGAAGATCGTAAAGGACAACCTGAGCGTGGCCGGTTGGGAAGAACCAGAGATCATCCTGTTTCTCGTGATAATGAAATGCTTTAATCACACCCGGATAGCTTTTCGACCAAGAGGCCTGACCAAAATGCTCAAGAAGGTTCTCATCATCCCGAACCAGCTCGGCAAAAAAGCCTCTGTCATCACTATGCTTCGTCAATTTTTTCACCTTGACTCCATCAATCACGCGCACTGCTCCTTTCCTGTAAATACTCCCGTAACGCTTCCCGCCAATGGCGAGGGCGAATGCCGGCTTCTTCAATGGCCTGATGGCTCAGCACAGAGTAAGCCGGACGGGGCGTTTTGTTCCCATATTCTTCTGTCGTGACAGGCAAAATGACTGTGGCCAGTCCGCTTTCTTCCATAATGGCCTTCGCGAATTCATACCAGCTGCATATTCCTGAATTGCTGACATGATAGATGCCCGGCGGATGGCTGAACAGCTTGATGACCGCTTCTGCTAAATCCTTCGTATAGGTCGGCGAACCAATTTGATCGCTTACAACCCGCAGCTCTTGTTTCGTTTCAGCAAGCTTCAGCATGGTATGAACGAAATTGCTGCCGCCATGTCCGTAAACCCACGACGTTCTGATGATCGTGCTGTCTTTTGTCGCTAATCGAATCAGTTCTTCTCCGAGCTTTTTGCTTTTGCCGTAGATGGTGTTCGGATCGAGGGGGTCGTCTTCCCTGTAAGGCTGGGTTCCTTTCCCGTCAAAAACATAGTCCGTGCTGATATGAACGTATTGAGCACCGATGCGGGTTGCCTCAAGCGCTGTATAATAAGCGCCGATTCCGTTAATTAAATACGCTTTATCAAGTTCTGTCTCGCATTTATCAACCGACGTAAACGCGGCTGCATTGACCACGATATCCGGCTGATAATGGCCAAACGAATGCCGTACTGAGCGCTGGTCGGCAATGTTCATCATCTTCTTTGTTAACGCAATGACCTCATATCCCGCTTGCTTCAGCTGGCGGCACAGTTCCAGGCCAAGCTGTCCTCCCGCGCCAGTCACCAATACCTTTGTCAATCGGATCACCTTCTCATCGGTCATTGTCTGTATACCAGCGAATCGTACGTGCAATGCCTTCTTCGAACGGCACTTCCTGCCGCCAGCCCAGTTCGTTTTTCAGCTTTGATGCATTGATCGCATAGCGCCGGTCATGCCCTTTTCGGTCTTCCACGTGTGCGAACAATTCCTCACAGCCCAGTTGCTTCATGATGATGCTCGCCAGCTCTTTATTCGTGCGTTCATTTCCGCCGCCGATGTTATATACCTCGCCGTCAGTTCCTTTTTCTAAGATCAGCTTGATGGCACGGCAATGATCCTCCGTAAACAGCCAGTCTCGGATCTGAAGCCCATCGCCATACAGCGGAACCGGAAGCCCTTGCTTCGCGTGGCGGATAATCGTCGGTATCATTTTTTCGCTGTGCTGATAAGGGCCGTAATTGTTGCTGCATCGTGTAATAATGGCCGGAAGCTTGTGGGTTTTCACATACGATAACACGAGCAAATCAGAGCTTGCCTTGCTGGCTGAATAAGGGTTATTAGGAGAAAGCGGCGTCGTTTCAGTAAACGCGGGATCATCTGCTTCTAAATCCCCATACACCTCATCTGTTGAAATATGAATCAGCTTCTTGGCTTTTCCCCGCAAGACCGCTTCCGCCAAACGATATGTCCCCATGACATTAGTGGTGATAAACGGTTCTGCTTGGGAAATGCTTCTGTCCACATGCGATTCCGCAGCGAAGTGAATCACGCCGTCATAGGTCTCATCAAATGCCCGGTCGATATCCTCCTGAACGCTGATATCCCCTTTTATAAAACGAAATCGGCTGTTTTCCTTTAATGTTTCCATTTCGTCCGGGTGGCTGGCGTACGTCAGTTTATCTAAAACGGTAATGCGCGCCTCCGTTTCCTTCAGCATGAGCTTTGTAAACGTGAGCCCGATGAAGCCGGCCCCGCCCGTAATTAAATATGATTTTGCCATCACTTTTCGTCCTGTCCTTTCTGTAAAGCCTTGTGTACAAGCTGGGAGGCGAGATGTAGCGATTCGTGAGTTCCGGCATCGACCCACCAGCCTGATAACACATCATACGTAAGCTGGCTGTTTTCGATGTATAGATTATTCACATCGGTGATTTCCAGCTCGCCGCGCTTTGACGGTGATATTTGTTCAATATACGAAAAAACCTCCGCATCATACATATAAATGCCGGTCACACAAAGGTTGGTCGGCGGGTGTGCGGGCTTCTCGATAATGGAACGAATCCGCTTGTTTTTCTCATCAATCTCAGCAATCCCGAAGCGTTCCGGATCATCAACTTCTTTCAGCAGCACCTTTGCTCCTTTTCTCTGCTGTTCAAAGCGCTCCGTAAAAGGCTTTAATGAATCTTCGAATATATTATCACCTAATAATAAAATAAAAGGCTCTTTTTTCGTAAAGCGTTTTGCATAAGACAGCCCATCCGAAATGCCCGATGCGGCTGGCTGAACCTGATAAGTGATTGTCACGCCAAGCTCTTCCCCGTTCCCAAGCAGTTTATAAAATTGCGGCATATGCTCTTTTTGGCTGATGAGTAAAATGTCTTTTATTCCGGCTTCCTCCAGCTTCATAATCGACCAGTAAATCATCGGATACGGGCCTACAGGAAGCAAATGCTTGTTAACGGCTTTGGTTAAGGGCATAAGGCGTGAGCCGTTTCCTCCGGCTAAAATAACACCTTTCACATTAACACTTCCTTACATGCATTTTTTATACCTTTTGATCCATACAAATCTTGAAGAATAGCTGATACCCGGACTTGATCGGCTGCGCCAGATTTTAAAAATTTCTTGCAGCCCGGAAGGCGGGTGAAGAATAAGATAATCCTATCCTTCATAGATGCGGGTGTTTCCTGCTTCTGATATTGCCGTAAATTCCGTTGATGAATCAGTTATTCAAAGAGTACAATTTTGGCATCTGTTTCCGCCTTTATTTTCCTTTACAGATCACGGGCGCGCCGAGTATATCAAACAAATCAGATCAAGTTTCTTGCTTTTTATTTCCCGGAGAATAAATTCGTGCCGCTGCATCAATCAGCGCAAAAGCCTGGCATTCCAGCCTCGGCAATTATAAATACAGGAGCGTTTTTTCCCGTAGTTTCAATCTGAAACTCTGCCATTATTTCGCTTCCTTGCCCGGCCAAATATGATAATCGTAATACGATTGTTCAGCGGTGAATCCCATTCTTTCATAAAGGCGGATCGCCCTTACATTGTGAAGCTGCGTCTCCGCTGTTACCGTTTTATGCTCCTGGGTCTCAGGTTGTTCTATGAAATTCGCCAATAAATGAAACGCGATACGTTTTCCTTCAAATCCCGGCTTCACAGCCATCAAATCGAGAATGGATTCATCGCCTCTGGATAGGCCTTGAAGATAGCCGATGACCTCGCCATTGTGCTTAGCGACAATATTGACAGCCGCCCTTCCATTGAGATTGTTTCGTGTCCACTCCTGAAAGATCTTGTTTGCTGCTTCGCGGCTGAGATGAGGATCTTGAAAATATCTGCTTTTTGTAAACGAGTCTCGGGCCAGCTCACATATCGCTTCTGTGTCTCCGGGCTCAGGCGGGCCCAGTTCAAAAAATGGCGGTGTTTTGTCATAAAAAGACGGGGGCTTTGCCAGCTTAAGCAAACTGCCGACAAAGTAAGAGGATGGCTGCTGCTGTATCACATGCGCGGCACCGATATCTTCAGCCGAAACACGGACAGAGATAAAATCAGTTTCATCCATTTGCCGTACAGAATAAAAGGCTTGAAACAGCTTCTTCAACTGCCCGGCGCTATTTGCCGCAAGAAATTTGACGTTCATGACTTTTTTCTGAAGCATCCGGCTTTCCCACAGAGAATCTTCGTAAAGCAAGATGCCTTGGAGCCTGCTGTTTTCAAAAAGGCCGAGGGAAAATTGATACGGAACGTTCAGTGTAAGCTGCCTTCTTTGGATAAATTCCTCAATCGCCTCTTTGGAGACATTTTCTTTTACCGTATACATTTAACCAGCCCCTTTTCGATATCCCGCACAGCTTCAATGACATCCTGTACATCTTCGTCCGACATTGATGGATAGAGCGGGAGTGACAGGGTTCGTTTATAGTCATTCATGGCGAGCGGGAGGTCCGCTTCCTTAAACCCGAATCGCTTTTGATAATACGGATGAATGTGTACTGGGATAAAATGAACGCTGCGCGTGATACCGGCCTGTTTTTCATCAGCTTGCAAAACATATAAATGCCAGGCGGCAAACTTTTTTTCAAATTGCTGAACCTTCGAGGCTTTAAAGAGCCATCCCGATTCCAGCGTTTCTGTGACCTCCTGAATTTCTTCCTTACTGATGTTTTGCGCTCCTATCACTTTATTCAATATCCTCCCGCCTGTAATCAATCCCTGTTTTGGCTTTCAGTTCCGCAAATAGAGCGTTTGTTGATTCTGCCACCGGATAATTGGCTGCTGTGAACGCCAGACGCGCCTCTTCTGCTTTTTCGTGCACGGCGGGACTTCGAAGAACCTCAATCAAGGTGCGCGCCAGGTCATCCGGCTGATCAAACATAAAATCGCCAAGAGATTCATAGTACGGATACGTGCGGTTTCCGGATGATTTCCCGATCAGCACAGGCTTTTGAAACAGCATGGCTTCAAGTCCGACTGTTGAGGTTTGCGTCACTGCCGCGTTAGTATACGGAAGCAAATCATACAGATCAAGCTCCTTTTTGATGACTCTGCATGCTTTATGTTTTTTCGCCGCGGCGTAATACAGATCAAGCTTGTTTTTTCCGATTTCCCAAGGATGGGGTTTGATGATAATTTGCAACTGTTTCTGATCAGAAAGCCCTTCTAGCACACCGGAATAAAAATCATCTGAAAAGGGCTGGGTCGCAATGAGCACGATTTTTTTAGACGGATGAAAAGCGAGTTTTCGATAGAATGTGGACATGTCCATAGGGGTTCTGTTAAAAATCTGATCGAAGCGGGGATGTCCCGTTATGAGAATCTGCTCGGGTTTACAGCCTTTTCGTATATACCACTCCGCTTCATACGCACCAAAAACGGCTTGATAGGTTGTAAAAACAGGAATGAAGGCTTCATCTCCCATCAACGCGCCATGCTGAAGACAAATGCTAACGGCCCCTCTCCTTTCACACATGAGCGCGAGCACCCTGCTGTAAATGTCTTCTGCCGTTCCGACGACAACGGCCGAAATCTTCTCCTGTTCAAACAGCGCATCAACCGCATCAATGGCCTCCATAAATAAAGGAATATCTTTGAAAAGCCTGTCGCGAAATGCTTGATCACCGAATGCCGGGTGGTCATCAAAAGCGGCAAGAATCGAAACGGCTGTTTCGAGATACGGCTTCGGATCGCCTTTTTGGCATGATTCCGCAAGTTCACGCTTGCTAATGACAGGCAGATCACAATAATCCGGCAAACTCCATCTGGCCAAAACAGCTGTTTTTTCAGGATCAAATTGATAGTAATTTTCGTTTGAAAAACGCAGGTAATCAAAATGCAAAATGACTTTCCCCTTAACAGGTTCGTCATTTGTTTTGACCATACTTTGTATTTTTTCTTTAAAAAACGGCTGAATTTGTCCTTCATCGACATACTGATCCACCGATCCGAATAACTCCGGTTCTTCTTCCATCATCACTCGCAGCTCAGGGCTGATGTATTGATAAAAATTACTGATAAGCCCAAGAGGAATCCCCTTGTAGCGAAGTCCGTCAAAAAGCTCCACATACTTCCTGTACAGCACCCAATAATTGCTTAAATAGGCCGACAAGCTCTCACCCCATTCCAAGCTTTTTTAATGATTCACGCAGTTCGCGGCAATTGCGCTGCGGAGGAAGGTTCCGGACGAATTCATTTTTTTCTGATTCAAACAGCTGAAAGTGAATCGATTGGTCGGTAATATAATTCAGATCCAGCTCCTCGGCCAGCGGGTAAAATGGATAAAAATGATTGACTCTCCAAAAGAAGCGGGCATCACCGATCCGATAAAATGCCGGGCTTTCATCCCAATAGGAGCCAAACCTCTCCTTCACCTTCTCAAGCACCGAATATCTGTGCATCACCGAGCAATGATCGATGGCGCACGGCGCGTTCCACGTCACTTGAGCAGCAGGCCTGACAGTTTCTTTTACAATGTCGCGATGCTCGTTTAAATGATAGGTTTTGGAGGCTGAGTAAATCACAGCCTTTTCAGGATGAGCATCGAGCTCCCCCACCATTTTCAGGAGGCGGTCCGGCATATAGATGTTATCATCCGTCGCATAAGTGATATATTCACCCTCCGCCATCTCAAGCGCCTGATTGATCAGCGCCGCGTATCTCGTTTTTTCCGTTCTTTCCTTCACTCCAGATACATCGCTTTGATAAAAACGCACTCGGTTATCATTCAAAAAAGGACGGATTACATTCAGCGTCTCTTCATTGGAGTTGTCATCCATAATAAACAATTCAAAATCTGAAAAGGTTTGTGAGAGTATGCTAGAAATGGACTTTGCCACATAATCGCTTTTATTATAGCTTGTCATAATGACTGACACTTTCGGCAAATCCTACACCTCCTTCTTGAAACTTCACACCTGAAACTAACGTTATCTTATGTTGCTTATTCGCAAGTTGCGCTAGGAATACAAACCAATATGCGAAAAGTTTGTGTATGTCTATAAAAAACAGCGGCTGCCCGGGTCAAAATCTGTGCTGTCCACTGTTCTTTTTCCGCATATTCCAAGCATCAGCCTCATAAGGTGAAAGAGATAAAAATTGCACCAGCGACTAAGATCGTTTCCATCGGAGGTGAGTCATCGCGGAGCGTTCATCTATACATCCGGAACATGTCCTGAAGGGTTTTCATAAAAAGGAGGAACGATATGAAACCGAAAAAAAATCAATATCAGCAAATGCAGGCATATGATAATATGCAGGTTTATCAGCCTCAGTACGGCGCCAATCCGTACCCGCAGCAAGGTCAAGGCCCACAAATGCAGACGATGGGGATGCAGCAAACGATGCCGATGCAGCAGGGACAGCAAGGCTTCGGATTCCCCGGCCAGCAGCAGGGCGGCGGGTTTCAAATTCCATCGGGGCCGACACCGTCAGCGCCGGGCCAAAGCGTTCCCGGTATGCTGCCTGTTGAGGAATCATACATTGAGAACATTTTGCGCCTGAACAGAGGAAAAACGGCGACCATCTATATGACTTTTGAAAACAGCAAGGAATGGGGCTCGAAGATCTTTCGCGGCGTCATCGAGGCTGCGGGCCGGGATCACATTATCCTCAGCGATCCGAAATCAGGAACACGCTACCTGCTCCTGACAATCTACCTCGATTACATTACATTTGATGAAGAGATTGCGTATACGTATCCATATTCCATGGCGTCCTATTCGCCAAGATAAAGAAAAAGCCAATCGCTCATTTGATGAGGATTGGCTTTTTTGTTTATAGATATTTGACGGCTGCGACAACGATCATAATCCAAGAAATAATAAATGCCACACCGCCGAGCGGGGTAATGGCCCCGAGGATGGAGATTTGCGTTACACTGAGAATATATAAGCTTCCGGAAAACAGTACAATTCCCGCAAACATCAGCCAGCCCGCTGTCGTGACACTGCCGATGCCGGATAATTTATCGGCCAGAAACGCGACAACGAAAAGTCCAAGAGCGTGATACATATGATACTGCACACCTGTGTGCCAAACCTGAAGATATTTATCAGGAATTTTCCCTTCTAATCCGTGAGCGCCAAATGCCCCGAGTCCCACGGCAAGCAGGGCGTTAATGGCCCCTAATATGATAAAAACTTTCATCTATCTCTCCCGCCTTTTCGTTAAACTCATATCATTTATCTTAACGCACCTGTACCAAAATTCAATGTTTGTTCTCCGATGACACGAGATTGTCGGATTTTCTCCTGCGCCAAAGCTGAAACTGGTCTGCCGCTATTGCAGCAAGCGTTCCTAATACAAGCCCGTTGCTTAATAGAGAAATAAATACCGGATGCAAACCCTTTAATGCAGTTTCAGGAACAAACATGATACCGACCCCTGTCAGCAGCGAGATGCCGATCACAGACCGCACCCTTTTCAGTTCTGCTTTCTCATATGAATCAAATTCTGCAAAGGCCAAGCCGCCCATTGCGGAGAACACAACAAAGTTCACCGCAAACCCAACAGGTGACGGCAGGCTCGCAAACGCATTCATAAAAAACGGGATCACACTGATCGCGACAACCAGAATACTGCCGATCATAAACGGTTTTTTAGAAGGCATTTTGGTCGTCTCAATAAAACCCGCAGCTCCCGAAATCGGAACCGGTGCAACGGCTCCCGTCAAACCGCTCAGCAGATGGCTGAATGAGGCGGCAAAACCGGCTTGGCGTTCGTGATGCTGTTCATCAGGCTTTTTGCCGAATTTTTTCACAGCGATGTCCACAACCTTCATGCTCGCCAGCATATTCACAATCAGCAAGATGGTAATAAAAATTGAGGTGATGATCAGGCCGCTGTTAAATAACGGGGTCCCAAAAGGAAACAGGGAAGGCAGCTGAAACAGCCGATCCGGCATTTCAATCGGCTTTGCCGCTCCGGCAGCCGCAAACAGCACCCACCCGCCGAACAGGGCCAATAAAATAGAATATTGCTTCAAAAACATGATGTTCGAATTTGTCATCATAAAGGCGGCGGCGACAACAACAAGCGCCAGGACAAATACAAGACCGTCCACACTGTCTTTTCGATAGCCGATTCCAAGAATTCCTTTTATAATCGGCTGACTCAGCTGCATCACAAGCAGCAATAAATAGACGCCGGTCACAACCGGGGTAAACAAGGCGGCAAGCCGGTCAATGACCTTGAAGACACTTAACAAAAAGAAACATACAGCGCTTACAAGAAGAGCTCCCTGCAAACCGCGCAATGTATCCCCATATGTCGCAAATACAGTTCCCGTCAGCCCGCCGTAGATCGTGTACACTCCCCACCACAAACCGGCGGGGCTCTCGTTGATCGGCAGTCTGTGGCCTTTCAAACACTGAATGACGGCGGCAATTCCCAGTACAAAAAAGGTGCTTTGGATCAATCTCGCAGAATCGGAGTGATCCAGATGAAACGACTGGGCAACCGCCACCGGAACAACAATCGCCGCAGCAATGATAAACGCTGTCCATTGCAGAGCGCCAAGAACCAATTTCACGTGAGCTCAACCTTTCTTATTAAAAATCAAATAAAGACTCTCCGTTTCCATCCTCTTCCTTCTTCTCTTTTTCCTGCTTTCGATATTTGTTTAATCCCGCGCTTCCCATCATTTTTTCCATCATCAGCTGGTCTGTCGATGGCGGCGCGGCAGGACTCGGCGTGATGCTCGGCTGTATGGGGGGCGCGCTCGCGGTCTCCGGCTGATCCAGCACGACGTCACACAAAGAACGGACAACCGCTACGTAACGCTTCAGCTCCTCATCACGTTCAGCCGTCTTTGCTTTTTTCAGCTCCTCTTCCATCTTTTGAATCAAAGCAGATATGTGAATGTTCATCAAGAACCCTCCAAAAAATAAATTCGTCTTCCTGCATTTTATCAAATTCCTGCCGTAAACGCAGATATGAGTTTGTTATTTTTTCTGACAAACCTTGTGCATTTGACAAGCAGAAGAGATTTTTCACATAATAAATCACCATACCTTACAAAAAAGGAGAAACGGAATGAACAGCATCCCCTCTATCGTCAGCAAGCACAAAGCCTATTTTGCGGCGGGGCATACGAGACCGCTCGAATCGAGGCTGGACATGTTGCAGAAGCTGAAACAAGCCATCAAAATGCATGAAGCCGATTTAACAGCCGCTCTCTATCAGGATCTCCACAAATCCGAACAGGAGGCATACACAACAGAAATCGGAATCGTGCTGGAGGAAATCAACTTTGTGATGAAACGGCTGAGAAAATGGGCCAAGCCGAAACGGGTCAAAACACCGTTGACCCATCTAGGCTCCAAAAGCATCATCATCCCTGAGCCTTATGGAACCGTTTTGGTGATTGCGCCTTGGAATTATCCCTTGCAGCTGGCGCTATCTCCAATGATTGGTGCCATTGCGGCCGGGAACACTGTCGTTCTCAAGCCGTCTGAATATACGCCGGCTGTTTCCGCTGTTCTTTCCAAACTCATCAGCAGCGTTTTTCCGAGTGATTATGTCGCTATGGCGGAAGGCGGGCCCGACATCAGCACAGCATTATTACAGCAGCCCTTTGACTATATTTTCTTCACCGGCAGCGTTGCCGTCGGAAAAATCGTTATGGAGGCCGCCGCCAAACAATTAGTTCCCGTCACCTTGGAGCTCGGCGGCAAAAGCCCCTGCATTGTCCATAAGGATGCAGACATACAACTTGCTGCCAAACGCATTGTCTTCGGGAAATTCACAAATGCGGGACAAACCTGCATCGCACCGGATTATTTATTTGTCCACGAAGACATCAAAACGAAGCTCACAAAAGAAATGAAGCGTGCGATCAGTGAATTTTACGGCCCTCAGCCCGAACAGAATCCGCAATACGGCAAAATCGTCAGTGAGCGCCACTATCAGCGGCTGCTCAGCTTTCTGAATGATGGCGTCCCGCTCACAGGCGGACAATCTGATCCTGATCACCACAAAATAGCGCCGACAATTCTTGATCAAGTGAAAGATGACTCTCCTGTGATGCAGGAGGAGATTTTCGGGCCGATTCTTCCGCTGTTTACATACAGCGATATCGGCGAAGTCATCGAGAAAATCCAGTCGCGCCCAAAGCCGCTCGCCTTGTATGTCTTCACTACAAACCCAGAAATCGAGCGGGCTGTTTTAAAGAATCTGTCATTTGGCGGCGGCTGTGTCAATGATACGTTAATGCACGTCGCGACACCGTATTTGCCATTCGGAGGCGTCGGAGAAAGCGGCATCGGCAGCTATCACGGATTTGACAGCTTTAACACATTTACGCACAAAAAAAGCGTCGTCAAACAAACGAACCGCTTCGACTTCGCTTTCCGGTACCCTTCCTCCAAAAACGGCCTGCGAATGATTCGGAAGATACTTAAATAAAAAAGCGCAGAGTATCTGCGCTTTTACAAATCCTTTATACACCAATCAATCGGTGCCTCTCCCATTTTCTCCAAGAACGCATTCGCCCGGGAAAACGGTCTGCTTCCGAAAAATCCGTTCCTTGCCGAAAACGGGCTGGGGTGCGTCGATTCAATGATAAAATGCTTGGACGTGTCGATCCGTTCTTTTTTCATTTGGGCATGCCGGCCCCACAAAATAAAGATCACCGGCCGCTCCCTTTCATTCAGCACGTCAATCATTCGGTCCGTCAGACGCTCCCAGCCTTTTCCTTTATGAGAATTCGCCTGTCCGCGCCTTACTGTCAGCACAGTATTCAGCAAAAGAACTCCTTGCTCCGCCCAGCTGACAAGCGACCCGTGATTTGGGATGCTGCACCCGATGTCCTGCTGCAGCTCAAGAAAGATATTTTTTAATGAAGGCGGCTGCTTCACACCCGGCTTTACGGAGAAGCTCAAACCTTGAGCCTGTCCAGGCCCGTGATACGGATCTTGGCCGAGTATCACCACCTTGACATCATCGTATGAGGTATAATGCAGCGCATTAAAAATATCCCGGCTGTCCGGATATATCGTTTGCTCCGCGTATTCCCGCTTCAGCATTTCTCTGAGCTCTTGATAATACGGTTTCTCAAACTCTTCCTTCAGCTGGTTCCACCAGCTGTCCTGTAAAAGCTGTTTCAAGATTCAGGCCTCCCTTACGAACGATGAAGCCTGGAATAGACAGGCTTGCCATCCCAAACGATTTCACTTTGTGCTTCCCGTCTTTTCATATCAGGCTCTTCAAGCAGGACGGCAAAGTTTTTCGTCGGCAGTTCCCCGAGTCCGTGCTTTTCACTTAAACGGTCCAAATATTGTTTCCGCTTGGCGCCAAGGTCCGCGGACTGATTGTCTCCCGCGTCACTGAAGGCATAAATCACACTGGCGCAAGGGACACGCTTCACCCGGTACTCCTTCGCCGCGCGCAAATAAAAATCCCAGTCCCAATAATTGTGCACATCAGCATCGAAATACCCGATTTCATCATGCAGAAAACGTCTGTACATGCTGCCCGACGGCACGTATGTAGAGAACACTCTCATATCCTCATAGTCAGCGGTATAAGCAAACAGCTTTCGCGAAACTGGATATCTTGTTCCGTTTTTCTCTTCAAACGAAACAATTTCCGCATCAGAATGAACGAAATCTGCCGTCTCGATTTCCTTCGCCATTCTCTCCACATGTCCCGGCGTAAAGAAATCATCGTCATCACAAAGCATAATGCAATCGCCAGACGCCTCTTTTACACCGGCATTTCTCGCAGCCACATGCCCCGAGTTCTTTTCTAAATTGATGACAGCAATCGGCAGCTCCGGATACAGTGCTTTGACCGGCACGACCGATTCCCCGGCATCATTCACAATAATGATTTCATACGGCTTCATGGTCTGTTGCGAAATCGACTCCAGAAGCTCACACAAAGCCGGAATCCGATTATAGGTCACAATTACGATAGAAATCTTCATGATGCTCTCCTTCTCATTTTTCTTAGTCATGTACTATTAAAACATATATTGGACGGGAGATCAGTGGGAATATCCTACTGAAACAGGAAAGGTGACGATGAGAATACTAGATGAATTGCTAAACCTTCTATATTGTGATACAGAGAAAATCTAACTATAATGAAAGACAAAACACGATGGAGGTTCAAGACATGTCTATGCATAAAGCACTCACCATTGCCGGCTCAGATTCCAGCGGCGGTGCTGGGATTCAAGCTGATTTAAAAACATTTCAAGAAAAAAACGTATACGGGATGACCGCCTTAACGGTGATCGTTGCGATGGACCCGAACAACAGCTGGGACCACCAAGTCTTCCCGATCGATACTGATACAATCCGCGCCCAGCTTGCAACGATTACGGACGGCATCGGAGTGGACGCCATGAAAACAGGAATGCTGCCAACCGTTGACATTATCGAGCTTGCAGCAAAAACGATCAAAGAAAAACAATTAAAAAATGTGGTAATTGACCCAGTCATGGTTTGCAAAGGAGCAAATGAAGTCCTGTATCCGGAGCACGCCCAAGCCCTGCGTGAACAATTAGCACCGCTAGCCACTGTCATTACGCCGAATCTGTTTGAAGCCAGCCAGCTCAGCGGCATGGATGAATTAAAGACAGTTGACGATATGATCGAAGCTGCGAAAAAAATTCATGCGCTCGGCGCTCAATATGTCGTCATTACAGGCGGAGGCAAACTCAAACACGAAAAAGCGGTTGATGTTCTCTATGACGGAGAAACAGCGGAAGTCCTTGAAAGCGAAATGATCGATACGCCTTATACACATGGCGCAGGCTGTACGTTCTCAGCAGCCGTGACAGCGGAGCTCGCCAAAGGTGCGGAAGTCAAAGAAGCCATTTACGCAGCGAAAGAATTTATTACCGCTGCCATTAAAGAATCCTTCCCGCTCAACCAATATGTCGGGCCAACGAAGCATTCTGCGCTGCGCCTGAATAAACAATCATAAACAAAAAAGGCTGCCTTACAGAGAGGCAGCTTTTTTTATATGACCGAAGACTTTTCACAGAAAAAACTGCCGATCCCATCGGCAGCCTGTTTATTTGATTTTTAAATGGTTCGCAGATTTCCTCAAAAATGTTTCTATCGACTGAACAAAAAGTGCATATTCCTTCATTTGCTCATATGCTCGCGAAAGAATTTCCGCCGTTTCACTGTGCGGCGTTGTCCCGCCAAGCATTTTTTTCAGCTGAAGCAGCACATCCTTATATTCTTCCCGCTTATCTTCAACTTGGTCCGCAGCCTTTTCCAAACATTCCGGTGTTATCTTCTGTTCATGTATATTCAAGAAAACAACTCCTTTTACAGAAAAAAATAGTAGGTTATCGTTGAAGAATAGCACAGATGGCACAGATTTCACATAAGAAAATAGAAGGATTTTCTACATAAGGATCCAAATCCCGACATTCATTTCAGATTTTCCTGTCGAACTGGCTGTCACTTCATGATTTCCCGGGAAAGGAAAATATCTCGCACTGAAGACCTCTTCTCCGTTATTTACAAAGATTTCCACAGATGAAGCGTCGATAAACATGTGCACGGTATGCAACTCCTTGATGCAGCAATGTCTCGCTTCTGTTCTTTTTCCGTCGAAGCTCGTCCGCTCCAGCGTAACAATCCCCTCGTCCTTATGAAAGGAAAACACAGCCGTACCGCGGATACTGATTGAAAAGCCAGACTCCGTATCAATGTCTTCAATCAAGATCTCAGCTCTTTCAGGGTTTTCAACTGGAAGCGTACCAGATGATCCATGCATGTTGATTTGCACTTTTTTCTCATTCCTGCGCATGGCTTTCAGCTCAGGCAGCGGCTGCTGAATCAGCTTCTGCCCAGATAGCGTCAGCTGTCTCGGCAGCGTCATACAGTGAATCCAGTGATAGTCAATCGTCGGATGAGCCCCTTCATCCTGATCAGGCACAGCCATCCATGCAAACAAAATTCGCCTTCCCTGATCGTCTTCAAGTGTTTGCGGAGCGTAAAAATCAAAACCTTGATCAAGCTCCGTAAAATCGCCATGCTTCAATTCAGGCTTGTTATAATCGAGACGCCCGACAAAATAACCCGATTGATACACGTTCTGATAACGAAAACCGTCAGTCTCAAGCCCTTGTGGCGAGACAATCAGCACGTCGGACCCCTGAAGGGAAAACAAGTCAGGGCACTCCCACATGTACCCAAAAGCGTCAAGCCCGTTGAGGCCCGCGCCAGTTATCGGGCCGAGAAATCTCCACTCTGTCAGGTTATCAGAAGCAAACAAAACAGCGTGTCCTTGCATATTCTCCGTTTGCGCACCGACCACCATATACCATGTTCCTTCATGCTCCCATACCTTCGGATCGCGAAAATGCGGCGTGTATCCTTCAGGGAGGCGGGCGACGACACCCTTTTTCTCAAAGGACAGTCCGTCGTCAGATACAGCAAGGCATTGATACGTTTCCCGATTCCCATCCTGATCCCTGACATTTCCTGTGTAAAATAGATAGAGCCGATCGTCTTTCGTGACAGCGCTGCCCGAGTAGCAGCCGTTTTTATCAAACCAATCACTCGGCGCCAGCGCAATCTCTTCCCGCTTCCAATTCACAACATCCTGTGTCGTATAATGCCCCCAAAATTTAGCGCCGTGCCCCGTTTGAAATGGCTGCCACTGAAAAAACACATGATAGCTGCCCTTCCAATAAATCACGCCATTCGGGTCATTCAGCAGCCCAACCGGCGGCATAATGTGAAAATGCTGGCGGTGCGGATCGCTGTTCGCGATAGGCTCTTTTTTCTCCACTTCTTCATAAGCCCGGCGACGAAGCTCCTGATCATGTACTGTCATTTTTTCCTCTCCTCATCCTCATTAATCTTCATGATAAACGCTGCAATGAACGCTGATACTCCCGCAATGGCCATCCCAATCAGATAGTTGATCAAGTTGCCCATGCCAAACGGCGCAGCAATGGCGATCATCGGAATACCCGTTAACCCGTAAGCGTTTGCAGCAACATGTGTAAAGACGACATATGCACCGCCCAATGCGCCTCCAATCATCGCGGCGATAAACGGTTTTCGGTAGCGAAGGTTGACTCCGAAGATGACGGGCTCAGTAATGCCAAGAAAAGCGGAAAATGCAGCCGGAAGCGCGATTTCTTTTGTCTTTGCCTTTTTCGCCATAAAGAAGACGGCAAGCCCGGCGCCGCCCTGTGCGACATTCGCCATTGACCAGATTGGCAGCAAGTAGTTTTTGCCGATATCTGCAATAAGCCCTGCCTCAATCGCATGGAAGCTGTGATGAACGCCTGTCAGCACGATAAGTGAATACGTGCCACCGAAAATCAGACCCGCAACAAAACCTGCATGGTCATATACATAAGTTAAAGCAACCGTAATGCCGGAGCCAAGCGCTCTGCCCAGAGGACCAATCGCGATAAAAGCGACAAACCCGGTGACAATCACTGTGACAAAAGGTGTAACAAGCAAATCTACCGCATGAGGGACCACTTTTCTCGTCCATTTCTCTACCTTGCTCATCACATAAACCGCTAGCAGGACAGGGATAACAGTTCCCTGGTAGCCGAGAAGCGCGATATCGAATCCGAAAAGATTCATATAATCAGGTGTCGCTTCCGCCAATCCCCATGGATTCAAAAGAGTCGGATGAATCATGATTCCACCGATAACCGCTCCCAAGTACGGATTGCTGCCAAATTCTTTTGAAGCGCTTACCCCGATTAGAATCGGCAAGAAAATAAATGCGGCACTTGAAAACATATCAAGCAGCTGCAGCAGCGCAGAATCCTTGCTCATCCAATGAAACGCATTGACCATACCCAGTAATCCCATTAATAGGCCGCTGGCCACAATAGCCGGGATGATTGGAACAAAAATATTAGAAAGCGTTTTCGCAAATCTCGCAGCGGGATTCATTTTTTCTTTTGCCGCATCCTGGTGATTTACGTGTTCTTCACGCTCAATATCGGCTTCCTTTGAAAAAGCATCGTATACCTTATTGACAAGGCCTGTTCCAAAAATGATCTGGTACTGGCCAGAGCTGCTGAAAGCGCCTTTGACGCCATCAAGCTCTTCTACTTGTGCTTGATCTATCTTTGATTCATCTTTAATCACTAAACGCAGTCTTGTTGCACAATGAGCCGCGCTGATCATGTTTTCTTTCCCCCCGAGAAGCTCAATGAGGCGTTTTGCAGTCTCTTTGTAATCCATCTTTTTCTCCCCCTTTTATTTAAACAAAAAAGACCTAAAATTCGCCAACGAAGAAAGGACACAGCGATCCTTTTTCATTTACGCAAATTTTAGGTCTTGCCTGCTTTACCAGTCACAATCCCGCTTATTCAGATTGAGAATACGCTTTCATCATAATTGATGACAGCGTTTTCGTCAACTGTTTTTTAGTTAAAAAGTTTCATAAAACATTTAGACAAAAATTCGTAAAAATTAATTGTGAAACATTTCACAATATCATGCTATACTATGCTCAAATCAAAGAAAGCAGGAAAAGACAATGGAAACTCAAGCATTGCAAAAGGTTGAACAGTACGCTTTGAGAAAACAAAATATATTTGTTTCAAGCAAAATCCGATATTTGCTCCGATCCATTTTGGCCAGCATGTTTATCGGTTTCGGTATTACAGCCGCAAGCAAAACAGGCAGCTATTTCTATATGGCTGACTCTCCATTTGCATTTCCGGCAGCCGCTGTCACTTTCGGGGCCGCTATTCTGCTGATTGCTTACGGCGGCGGGGATTTATTTACCGGCAATACCTTTTATTTCACCTATACCGCACTCCGAAAAAAAATCCGCTGGCGCGACACTCTGTACCTGTGGATGTCAAGCTATGCTGGCAATTTGATTGGCGCCATTTTATTTGCCATCCTGATCAGCGCGACAGGACTTTTTGAGGAGGCTTCTGTTCATTCCTTTTTGATTCATCTGGCAGAGCACAAAATGGAACCGCCCGCTTCCGAACTGTTTTTCAGAGGAATGCTGTGCAATTGGCTTGTGTGCCTCGCCTTTTTCATTCCGATGTCTCTCAAAGGAGAAGGAGCCAAGCTGTTTGCCATGATGCTTTTCGTTTTCTGCTTCTTTATTTCCGGTTTTGAGCACAGCATTGCCAATATGTGCACATTCGCCATCTCACTTTTGATCGAGCACCCTGATACGGTGACACTGATGGGAGCAGTCAGAAACTTAATTCCTGTTACGCTCGGCAATCTGGCCGCAGGAATTGTAATGATGGGCTGGATGTACTATACGCTCAATCCCGATAAATAAAAAAAACTTCCAGAGATCACTCCCTGCAAGTCAAAGCGGTTATTCCGAGAGATCTTGAAGACGCTGGACATGCAGCGTGATATAGCCGGCCTCGGACTCCGGCAAATGTAATTGATATTCATTTTTCAAAAACTCCGCCAGCTCCAGCGCACATTGATAGGCAAATGAATACTTTTTTTGGATGAAATAAAGCATCTCCTCGTCCATACGATGGAGCGCTTCATTTGATTCCAACCGGCTGACCGCGTATCGCAAATGCGTGACAAGGCGTTGATAGGAAATGCTGTTTTCATCCACCTTTCGATTAAAGTAGTTTTCTATTTTCTCTATCATTTCTTTGATCATGGTTGTATGCTTCAGCGCTGAATACATGCTCTCCGCATCCATCTTCGCCGTATGAATGTGAAGGGCAATATAACCCGCTTCATCTTCAGGCAGAGACACGCCCAATGTCTCTTTTACGTGTCCGATCGCCCACAGGCCGATCTCATATTCTTTTTTATAGAGCGCTTTTATCTCATGCAGCAATTTATTCTGCACAAGCAGCCCATTTTGAATCCTTTCGATCGCAAAGGACAAATGGTCAGAAAGCGCGATATGAATGTGGTCGCTCAGCGGCGACGCGAGCTCTCCTTCCGCATAACTGATGATATCCTCAGCTATTTCTATATGCTCCTCCGGCAGCGTTTGCAGGATTTGTTTAAATTTTTCATTCTCGTCGTGCACGACAAAGATCTTTTCCACTTTATTCATAGGGATGAGATCATTTTTCTTTTTTTGAAAAGCGATTCCCGGTCCCATCACAATTTTTTCCTGATCGTCCTCTTTTATTAAAGCCGCATTGTTGTTTAATACTTTATAGATTTTCAAGAGGCTATCTCTCCCGCCAATTTGCTTTTGACTGGGATTTTACCTCCTTTTGACCGCCATGTAAAGATGCGGGCCAGCTCTCTCCTGCTTTGGCGATTCCTTGAAGGCTTGCAGACATCTTCTTTTATAAAGCGCAGCGGCTTTCGCTTTCTGCTTTTCTTCCTCATTCACAGCCATCCGCCATTCATAAAACGAAACAAGTCCTGCGGCCTTCACCGCCGTTTTTCTTTGGTATGTACGCTGAGCCGAATAGACCGCGGCAGCCGCAGTTTTTCTGTCCGGCGTCACCCAGTTCATCAAAAAGACCATCCACACCCGTAAAGATACAAGCAAACGTTTCATAGAAAAACATCCCTCCGCTTCTTTTTGGCAGGCAGCCTTTTTTAGCAGCCCGTTTTCTCAGCCGCAGCCCGCGTGAAAAGACGGCCGATTTCTTTTCTCGCAAACTAGCGGCTCTAGCAAAACTCATGACTCTATAATAGACCGTGGAAAAAGAATTCTTTGTCACAATATGAGTGAAAAAACCAACTAGTTTTTAGAAGTTTTGTTGAAAGCTGAAAGAAATGAAATGAAATTTGGGGAACCGCATTAAAAACTTTATACACAAGTTATCCCAAAGATAAGAACAACTTAATCACAAGAGATATCCACATGTCCACAAACCCTATCAATATTTTGTATAAGAACATATATTCCTAACTATATATATACACAGATTTATTCACTTATACACAGGGTTCTGTGTATAACTCCTTCCTTATACACAAACGAAATCCAATAAATGGTCCAAATGACACAAGGATTTTTTTGAATTTTCAAGAAATATATACTAGATCTTTAACATTTTTTCTAAACACAAAGGGGGAAATACATTGAAAAATGGAATCATTCGCTTTCTGCTCCTAAGTTTTGTTTTATTTTTTACGTTATCCACAGGTATGACAGGAGTACAGGCGGCGCCGGTTTCTTCAAAAACGTCGGCTGACCTGGAAAAAGCCGAGGTATTCGGTGATATCGACATGACAACAAGCAAAAAAACAACCGTTATCGTGGAATTAAAAGAAAAATCCTTGGCAGAGGCGAAGGAAGCGGGAGAAAGCCAAACGAAAAGCAAGCTGAAAACCGCTCGAACAAAAGCCAAAAACAGTGCTGTCAAAGCGGTGAAAAACGGAAAAGTAAACCGGGAATATGAGCAGGTGTTTTCAGGCTTTTCTATGAAGCTCCCAGCTAATGAGATTCCAAAACTTCTTGCAGTAAAAGACGTAAAGGCAGTATACCCGAACGTCACCTATAAAACAGACAATATGAAGGATAAAGACGTCACGGTCTCCGAGGACGCCGTATCTCCGCAAATGGATGACAGCGCGCCGTATATCGGAGCAAACGACGCATGGGATTTAGGCTACACAGGAAAAGGCGTGAAGGTAGCGGTTATTGATACTGGTGTTGAATACAATCACCCTGATTTGAAGAAAAACTTCGGACAATATAAAGGATATGATTTTGTAGACAATGATTACGACCCGAAAGAAACACCGACCGGCGATCCGAGAGGTGAAGCCACTGACCACGGAACGCACGTGGCCGGAACTGTCGCCGCAAACGGAACAATTAAAGGCGTTGCGCCTGATGCCACACTTCTTGCTTACCGCGTGCTGGGCCCTGGCGGAAGCGGCACAACAGAAAATGTCATTGCCGGCGTGGAACGCGCTGTGCAGGACGGAGCAGATGTGATGAACCTGTCTCTCGGAAACTCTTTAAACAACCCAGACTGGGCGACGAGCACAGCGCTTGACTGGGCCATGTCAGAAGGCGTCGTTGCGGTAACGTCAAACGGCAACAGCGGACCGAACGGCTGGACAGTCGGATCGCCAGGCACATCAAGAGAAGCGATTTCTGTCGGCGCAACTCAGCTGCCGCTCAATGAATACGCCGTCACATTCGGCTCCTACTCTTCAGCAAAAGTGATGGGCTATAACAAAGAGGACGACGTCAAAGCGCTCAATAACAAAGAAGTTGAGCTAGTTGAAGCCGGACTTGGCGAAGCAAAGGACTTTGAAGGAAAAGATCTGACAGGCAAAGTCGCCGTTGTCAAACGGGGCAGCATTGCGTTTGTGGATAAAGCCGACAATGCTAAAAAAGCCGGCGCCATCGGCATGGTTGTGTATAACAACCTCTCCGGAGAAATTGAAGCCAATGTGCCGGGCATGTCTGTGCCGACGATTAAGCTTTCATTAGAAGACGGCGAAAAACTCATCAGCGCCATGAAAGCAGGCGAGACAAAAACAACATTCAAGTTGACGGTCTCAAAAGCGCTCGGTGAACAAGTGGCTGATTTCTCTTCCCGCGGCCCTGTAATGGATACGTGGATGATTAAGCCTGATATTTCCGCACCAGGCGTCAATATCGTCAGCACCATTCCGACACACGATCCTCAAAACCCATATGGCTACGGATCAAAACAAGGAACAAGCATGGCATCTCCTCATATTGCCGGAGCGGTTGCCGTTATCAAACAAGCCAAACCAAAGTGGAGCGTTGAACAGATCAAAGCCGCCATCATGAACACCGCTGTCACCTTAAAAGATGGCGACGGAGAAGTGTATCCGCATAACGCCCAAGGCGCAGGCAGCGCGAGAATCATGAACGCGATAAAAGCCGACTCGCTCGTCTCACCCGGAAGCTATTCATACGGCACATTCTTGAAGGAAAACGGAAACGAAACGAAAAAAGAAATGTTTACGATTGAAAACCAATCTTCCATTAGAAAGTCATACACACTTGAATACTCATTTAACGGCAGCGGCATCTCCACATCCGGCACTAGCCATGTTGTGATTCCGGCACATAAAACCGGAAAAGCCACTGCAAAAGTAAAGGTTAATACAAACAAAGCAAAAGCAGGCACCTATGAAGGAACGGTCATCGTCAGAGAAGGCGGAAAAACCGTCGCCAAGGTACCTACATTGCTGATCGTCAAAGAGCCGGATTATCCGAGAGTAACATCTGTCTCCGTCAGCGAAGGGTCTGTACAAGGCACCTATCAAATTGAAACCTACCTTCCTGCGGGAGCAGAAGAGCTGGCGTTCCTCGTCTATGACAGCAACCTTGATTTTGCAGGCCAAGCCGGCATTTATAAAAATCAAGATAAAGGCTATCAGTACTTTGACTGGGACGGCACAATCAATGGCGGAACCAAGCTTCCGGCCGGAGAATATTACTTGCTCGCCTATGCCGCGAATAAAGGCAAATCAAGCCAGGCTCTGACTGAAGAGCCGTTTACCGTTGAATAAGAAGAAGCCCTGCCGATTCGGCAGGGCTTTTTCAGATTAATTCGCAAATGCCTCCTTCAACAAGCGGTATGAATGGAGTTTATCTTCAAAATGATGTGTGATTGTCACCGCCATGATTTCTTCTGCTCCATACGCTTTACTCAAAGCCAGCAACTGCTCCTTCACCTGTTCTTTCGTGCCGACAATCATTCGATTTCGATTATCAGCAATTCGTCTTTGTTCATACGGGGAGTATGTATTTTCTCGAACAGCTTCAAACGAAGGAACTCCTTCTAAAGGAATGCCCTGTTCCCCTGCCAATAGCGTAAAATCAAGCACTGCCGCAAGCTCCTCTGCCTTCTCCTCCGTGTCAGCACAAAGAACAAAAACAGCGACTGCCGCTCGGGGCGTTTCTCCTAACACAGACGGCTTAAATCGTCTCTTATACTGTCTGACAGTATCCTCTCCGCCCTCTCCATTGATAAAGTGGGCAAACATATAGCCAGCGCCTGACTCAGCGGCGAGCAGCGCGCTTTCTCCAGATGAGCCAAGCAGCCACACATCCGGCGCGGTTGAAATATGCGGCGCAGCCGTCAGATTCGGAAAACGGTGTTTGTCATCCGCCAAATCATGCAGATACATGGTCAGCTCCTTGATTTGCTGCGGATACTGATCAGCATTGCGCTTCCCGCCGTCATTCAGCGCCCAGGATGCAATCGGCATTCCCCCCGGTGCTCTGCCAAGCCCAAGATCAATTCTTCCCGGTGTCAGCCCCTCCAGCACACGGAAATTCTCAGCTACTTTATAAGCACTGTAATGCGGCAGCATGACTCCCCCTGATCCAACACGGATTCGCTTTGTTTTTGCCGCTATATGACTGATCAGCACCTCTGGGCTTGACCCTGCCAGCCGCTTTGAAAAGTGATGCTCAGAAACCCAAAATCTCTTATATCCAAAATCCTCAGCAGCCTGTGCAAGCGCAACCGTTTGCTGTAATGCTGTTTCTGCACTGCTGCCCTCTGATACTGGAGATTGATCTAATATACTTAATGAAATCATCCCTACCACCTCATCCTCATCGTATCACTGATCCCTTATTTTTTCGCCAAAGCCGCTCATACTGCTTATCAGTGTCTCCCGATCATTCGTCATTTATTTGTGACAGCATGTCTCTATTTGTCGGAATATGTTACACGTGAAACATAAAAACCCCTCCGAACGGAGAGGTTTCAGATTATTGACAAAATCCTAAAACGATTTATAGTTTTTGGATTTTGTCATCTTCAGCGTGATTGAAAACCCTTGAAGTCTAGGAAGGACGAGCATCGGAGCACAGCGAATGTTGAAATTCGTGAGCACCGAAGCGCAGTCCTGACAACGAATGCGAGGGTTTGTCGACACGCTGAAACCTCTCCGAAGCGGAGAGGTTTGCTTTAGCTTTTATTAAAGCCTTTTTCTTTCACATAGTCATTTAAATACGTACGCGGCTTCTGCTTCATAAAGTTCAGAATTTGATCAGACCACGTTTCTTCCCTCTGTCCGTTTGTTCTTTCTCTATAATAATCAGAAATGGTTTGATCATACGCATTCATGGTTTCCCGGAAATCGTCTGCATTCACATTATACGTATTCTCATGATAGACAGCCTGCTTTGGCAATCTCGGTTTTTTGCCGGATAGGTTGGCAGGATGGCCTACTGCCAGACCGAAAAGCGGAAGCACATGGTCAGGCGTTTGCAGCACCTCTGTCACCTTGTCCAGTTCATTCCGAATGCCGCCGATATAGCAAATGCCAAGCCCCATTGATTCAGCAGCAATGCTCATATTTTGCGCTGCCAGCGACGCATCAATCAAGCTGACCATAAACATTTCCGTATTCTCGAGTAGCTCAGAAATATTTTCGCCTTTTTCCTCAGCTAGTTTTTGGTGGCGGTACAAGTCCGCGCAAAATACAAAAAAGTGTCCGTTGTTCTGAACGTAAGGCTGATTTCCGGCAAGCACAGACAGCTCCCGTTTTTTCTCAGGATCGGAAACACCGATTATCGAATATGCCTGCACATAGCTGGACGTTGATGCAGCCTGCGCACTTTTCACTAATGTATCAATTTCTTCAGCTGTCAAAAGCTGATCAGTAAAAGACCGGATTGACCGATGATTCAAAATGGTTTCGATTGTGTTATTCATCACAAGAACCTCCTTGTCTGTTTTTATCATATCCGAAAAAATGTGAACTCAAAAGCGAAATGCTCTGCACAAAAAAAAGACAGCCTCTGTAAAGGCTGTCTGCATTTTATGAATTAAACAAATAACTTCTATATCTCGTCAACTGGACACTCGCATTATACACAATGCCGAAACCGATTAATGTGGCAAGCGTCGAGCTTCCTCCGTAGCTGACAAACAGCAGCGGAATCCCGGTAACAGGCATAATGCCAATGTTCATTCCGATATTCTGGAATGTGTGGATCACTATTAACGCCGTATAGCCAACGCAAAAGAAAGATGCGAAACGGTTATACGGATGTATCTTGTCAATCAGAACGACAAGCCTGTAGATTAAGAAGAAGAACATAATGACAACAATCGCACACCCTATAAATCCGAAGCTCTCACCCAAAATGGCAAAGATAAAATCGGTCTGTCCTTCTGGTACATACACCTTCAAATTGTGAACGCCATTTCCGAGAATGCCGCCTGAACCGATAGCCATGACAGCCTGATCAACCTGCCAGCCGCTATTTGCATCTTCCTGAGTTGTTCCATTTGAATCAGAAACCCAAGATGTAACCCTCTTAATTTGATACTCTTGAATCCCCACTGATTTAGCAGCGTCAGGAAAATTAATCATGACTAACAAGATAAGAGAAATAACTAAGATACCTGAACCGCCAATGATTGCGATCAGCTTCCAGTTTACTCCTGACATAAAGATCATGACAATCACAATAAACATACATATCCCAGCTGTACCAGCATCCTGAAGAAGGATAAGTCCGATTGGCACTACCGATACACCTGCAATCTTCAGTAAAAGATGAACATCGTCTCTGAGCGATCGGATTTTTTTAGGACTGGCCTTTGAAATCACTGAGGCTACCATCATCATAAGTCCGATTTTCATAAATTCAGAGGGCTGTAACGTTACAGAACCAAACTGAAACCAGCTTTTCGCACCGTTTTTCACTGGTGCAATAGACTCAGGACTGACTCTCAATATCAAGAGAAGCAGAATCCCGAATAAAAATACATATAAACTAAGTTTTTCAAGCTGCTCTAAATCGAAATACAGCAGCACCGAAATCGCGATAGCCCCCAAAACATAATAAGCAATTTGTTTCGTCCAGGCATTGCCCCCATACTGCCCAAACTGCCCGGCAGCATAAATCGCAACAACGCTAATGATAAAAAACACACCAAATATAAAAATCAAATCCCCCTGGTAAAAGGGGCTTTGCTGTTTCTTATATCGACCCATTCTATCCCGCCTTACATTTTCATCGGAAAATCACTAATGTTTATTATACATGAACCTCGATCAAGATGACACGTGAAGCTCGCTTCCTTTTATGTTTTTTGCGCATTTGCAACGCTTTTTCAGCTACACGAAATATGACGTATCATAAACCAAAACGTTTCGATTGGCACAAAACTTTTCAAATGAAAAAAACCCCATTATAAAAGGGGTTAAAAGAAATCCATAAGAAATGGAGGTTTTAGCTGAAAGTCGTCATCAAGCCGTTTGATTTCCGATACCGGTCCTTTTATCATGCCTGCTTCAAAAAGGAAACGAGCACTTCTGGCGCCTAGGAAGAAAGCGGTTAAAGAAGATATGCTGCATTCTATTAGATGGTCAGATGACTCTTCTGGAATGATCTGCACCTGCTGCGAATCGACGCGGAAAATCTGTTGATTCCACGGTGCCCATTGATCCGTTACCTTAAAGTCAAAGGGAGCTGTCAGCCGAGATTTTGGATATTCCCGTAAAAAACCTTTAACATCAACGATGCGCGCCATACTATAAGGATATATCTCTTGTTTGACCCGGGGTTCGGCAGTTAAAAAATCAAGATCTTCCTCCATCCGTACAGTCAGTTCCGCTTCATTTAGCATCGAATCATGCTGGCAAATAAAATTCCACAAGCCTCTCTGTGCCTCCCTGTTCAAATAAACAAATTCCTTAACTCGCATGGTTTTATTTTTGATGTCATACACAAGATATCCACAGGGCACCCCATCTTCAGAGATATACATAGCTATCATTCCATGGATCTTCTCTGTCCAATGCTCCTTTGAACGCTTCATCAGCCCATTATGCTTCGTTCTGTACTGATTATAGATGGCATTCACTGCATCTGTTTCATCCTTTTGAAGTCTCCTCACGTCCCCAGGGGCATCGCCTAGTTTTTGAAACTGTTCTTTAAGGTAAGTCAGGCGTTTTTGATAGAAACAGAGTTCCCAGCCAAATTTGCGGTAAAAGGAGATCAGGAACGGATGCAAAAAGCTGATGGTTTGGTTTTTTTTCTTCATAACCGTTAGAGCGTCTAGAATAAGTTCCTTTACTGTTCCTTTTCTTCTGTATTCAGGCCAGGTTGCCACCCCGGCTATACCTCCCATCTTTATCTCCTGCTCTTCCAGCATGACAGAAAAGGGAATGATGTGAAGCTTAGAAAGGAGTTTCTCTTGTTCTTTGATTCCGATGATGTAATGGTTCTCTAAAGCTTTTACTTTCTCTTCTCGTTCCTCATCACTGAGTTCTTTCTGAAAAGCATATTCAGACATACTGATCACTTCTCGCCAGTCTTCTTTTTCAAGCTTTATTACCTGATACATCTACATCCCCCCTGTTTTAAAAGAAAGCTCCGTACATTCTCCTATCTTATAAAGCTTAAAAATAAGACAATAGGTCTAACTCATTTTTACGAAAACGTGTATCAATTTCTGGAAAACATGGTATAATAATTGTAACAGAATGTTCACAAAACAACCACAAAACAGACACAACTCAGTTCCTCTATTTCATTTTTGTAAACGCTATCACAAAATGAAAGGAGACGGGTATGATGGACATGTTTTTTGCTTATTTATTGGTTGCCAGCGCAACGCCTCTCTTTATTTGGCTCGATAACAAAAAAGTCGCACTCTCAGCTATTCCGCCAATCATCTTAATGTGGGTATTCTTCTTCTTTTACGCAACAGAAAGCCTTTCTCCACTAGGACACACTCTCATGATTATCTTGTTTGCCGTCAACGTCATTGTCGCTCATATCGCCGCATTTATCATTTACGGTCTTCCGTATCTTCGCAGAAAGCGAAGCAGCTGAAGACAGCAAAAAACCCTCTTCTAACGAAGAGGGTTTTTGTGTTATTCGTTGTGGCCTGAATGCTCTGAGTGCTTAGCGCCTCCAGGAGGATTTCCGTCCATATGGTCACCATGGTGATAGTGAGCCGCAAAAATCCAGATGGATCCAAGCACGATAACGATCGCGCCGAAGAATCCGAACAGCGTGTTACCGACTTGGATACTGCCGTTTTCGCTCTCTGTCATGTGCATGAACATGAGAAGCTGCAGTGCCGCCTGAATGAAGGCGAAGCCGAAAATGATCCAAAGTTTTGCTGATGAGCTTAGGTCAGTATACACTGCAACCCATAGAGCCAGCAGGGTCAAAACGATAGACAGTGCAAAACCTACAATGTGCTTCCATGGAAAGTGACTGTGTTCAGCAGATTTGTTTGCCATTTTACAGACCCCCCAATCCCATGAGATAGACACCTGTAAAGATGAAAATCCATACAACATCTAAGAAGTGCCAGTACAAGCTTGAGATAAAGATTTTAGATGAAGTTTGCGGAGTTAAGCCGCGTTTCTTCAACTGAATCAGAATTCCTATGATCCAGAAAATACCGATTGTTACGTGAGTTCCGTGAGTTCCAAGTAAAACAAAGAATCCAGACCAGAACGCACTTGTACCGAGAGATGCTCCTTCATGTACATAGTGGACAAACTCGTTGATCTCACAACCGACGAAGCCGGCGCCAAGAAGAAGAGTGATAATTGTCCAAATGACTACGCCTTTTAAACTTCCGCGGCGCATTTCATGAACAGCGATCCCGCAGGTAAAGCTGCTGATAAGCAGCAAGAACGTCATAATCATTACCAGATTCACTTCAAACAGTTCGTCCGGTAAGACACCTCCTGCTGTTCTGTTTTGAAGAACGAAGAAGGTTGCAAATAGTGTTGAGAACAACACAATTTCTGCCCCTAAAAAGATCCAAAACCCGAGAATATTAAGTCTGCCGGTTTCAGATTGATATTCCATAGGCGCGTTAGAATTGCCGTGTTCTGCATGTTCCATAACTCACGCCTCCTTATTCGGAAATCTTTCTTTCCGTCTCTTTTATTTCATCAACACTAATGTAGTAGCCGTTGTCGTATTCGAATGAACGCAGAACCATGCAGAGCAGGACTCCGATCAATCCGACTACGCCCATCCAGTACCATTCAAAGACAAGTCCAAAGCCGGCGATACCGAAGGCAACAGACATAAAGAACGGTCTGCCTGAGTTGCTTGGCATATGGATTTTCTTGAATTTGCTTTCAGGGTATAACTCAGTTTTTTCTTCTTTCATATGATGGAATGCATCTTTAGATTTGACTTCAGGAAGCACCGCAAAGTTGTAATGCGGCGGAATCGCAGAAGAAGTCGCCCAATCAAGACTGCGTCCCACACCCCATGAATCTCCGCTGATTTCACGAGTAGAGTAGCGGAAGCTGTAGTAGATGTTATAGCAAAGGATTAAGAATCCTACACCCATCATGAAAGCTCCGACAGTTGAAATAAAGTTCAATGTTGTCCAGCCGTCATTCGGTCCGTATGTGTAAATACGGCGAGGCATGCCTTGAAGCCCCAAGAAATATTGCGGGAAGAAACAAATATTGAACCCGATCATAAAGATCCAGAAGAACCATTTTCCGATTCTTTCGTTCAGCTTGTGGCCGAACATTTTTGGATACCAGAAAATAAATCCGGCGAAACAAGCAAATACAGTACCTGCGATCAGCACATAGTGGAAGTGAGATACAAGGAAGTACGTATTATGGTATTGATAATCCGCTGCTGCCATCGCAAGCATAACCCCTGTAACCCCGCCGATAACGAAGTTAGGAATGAAAGCAAGCGCCCACAGCATAGGCGTTGTAAAGCTGATTCGGCCTTTATACATGGTAAAGAGCCAGTTAAAGATTTTAACCCCGGTCGGAATCGAGATGGCCATTGTCGTAATTGAGAAGAAAGAGTTAACGGACGCACTGTTCCCCATTGTGAAGAAGTGGTGAGTCCAAACTAGGAAACTCAATACGGAGATGGCGATAATAGAACCAACCATCGCTGTGTAACCAAACAATTGTTTTCTCGCAAAGCTTGAGATAATCTCAGAGAAAATACCGAATGCCGGAAGAATAACGATATATACTTCAGGATGTCCCCAAATCCAGAACAGGTTCGCCCAAAGCATCGGCATACCGCCTGCTTCCAATGTGAAAAAGTGAGCACCGAACAAACGATCAAATGATAAAAGTGCTAAAGCTACTGTAAGTACAGGGAACGCAAACACGATAATAACCATTGTGATCAGTGTTGTCCATGTGAACATTGGCATACGCATTAATGTCATGCCTTTTGTTCTCATTTTTAAGATTGTTACCATAAAGTTGATCCCTGTCATCAGGGTACCGATACCGGCAATCTGAAGTCCGAGGAGGTAGTAGTTCTCACCCGGTCCAGGGCTCATATCGTTACTTGCAAGCGGCATGTAACTTGTCCAGCCTGCGTTCGGAGAACCTCCGATAACGAAAGAAATATTGAAAAGCATCGCCCCTACGAAGAACGTCCAGAAGCTCAGGTTGTTCAAGTAAGGGAACGCAACGTCGCGAGCACCGATTTGAAGAGGTACAACAACGTTGATAAGACCGATTAGGAACGGCATCGCCATGAAGATGATCATGATTGTACCGTGAGTTGTAAAAATTTCATTATAGTGGTTTGAGTCTAAAAAACTGTTATTCGGAAGCGCTAGCTGGGCACGCATCATCAGACCGTCGACACCGCCGCGGAATAACATAATTACAGCAGATATAATATACATGATTCCGAGTTTTTTATGGTCAACAGTTGTTATCCATTCAGACCAGAGCCATTTCCATTTCTTGAAGTAGGTCAGTACAAAAATGATGGCAATGGTAGATAGTGCGATGGAAACTTGTGCGCCCAGAATTAATGGGTCACCTGTTACGAAAAATTCATCCCATTTGAATTTCATGCGGGCTTCCTCCTTTCCTGATCAATATCATTCTTCTGTATCATCAGACTTCTTAAATTCATTTTCCTTTACGTTTTCAAACGGATCTGTTTTAGAGTGCGGTGAAACAGCTTGGTAGCCAAGGCGTTTGCGGGCCTCCATCGCGTACTCTGCGTCTTGTCCGTGGTCAACGTATTTTAAGTGAGTAGAAGAGAACGTTAATTCGTCCACATTTTCAGGAAGCATTAATTGATCATACTTCTCTTTCGTCAGCTTAGGAGCCTCGTTTTGAGTCTTTTTCACCCAGCTGTTAAAGTCTTTTTCTGTTACAGCATTCACATCAAACTCTTGGTCGGCAAAATGTTCGCCTGTGAAGTTCGCGTTGCGGCCTTCATAAGTTCCCACTTCATCAGCCTGTAAGTATTGATCCATCAGCATTCCTGCCATCGCGTACTTTTGTCCTCCAAGCTGAGGAATCCATAGCGAAGCCATTGAATCTGCAGATGAGATTTTAAACAAGATTGGGCGGTCGACAGGAATGTTTAAGTAGTTAACCGTTTCAATATCCTGTTCAGGGTAGCTGAATACCCATTTCCAGTCTACCGAAGTAGCGTAAACAACAAGAGGCTCTTTATCCTTTGTTGCTTCAGGAGCTTTTTCTAACGAATATATCGTCTGTACGGTTGGCACAGAAAGTGCAATGACGATTAAAATTGGGATCACTGTCCAGACTACTTCTAAGAACGTGTTACCGTGAATTTCTGGGTTATAAGATCCATTATCTTTGCCTTTACGGTCGCGGTATTTTACTAAAATAATGGTAAATAGAACAAAGACGACCCCGACGATAAACAGCATAAATCCGATAGATAACAGGATTAAATCACTTTGCTGATCAGCCACAGGCCCTTTCGGATCTAGTACTGAGGCATTGCTGCATCCCCCAAGGACGAAAACCACAGTTAACAGCGCAAATACAAGTAACGGTTTTAATGCTCTGAACAAGAAGATCACCATCCTTCCTATTGATGTAATAAATCTGAAGTGCATACTTCCTCAAAATCTTTTCTCTACTTTGTTATGCTATCAAAAAGTTCACTTATTAGCTTTATTTTTTTATAAACTTCATCCCAATTTCGCTTAAATGTCATAAAATCGACAAAAATTGCTCCAACTTTATTCACATCTATCGCTTAAGATGAAAAGTTTCTAGTTATTTCCGCATATAAGTAAAGAAAGATGATGAAGAACTAATTCTGACAAATAAAGGTTTACCACATTAAAAAACCTAGGTCAATCAAAAATTTCATTTTGTTAAACTTTCTAGAAAGGAATTAATTTTTCCTTGCCTAGCATCTTTTCACACGATTACCATTTTAACGCAACCAATATTGAAAGAAAAGGCTCATTAGAGCGGCGATATGCTCTGAACTGTTCCAACTTTTTATTAGCGCATCCAATTGTTTATCTTATACAAAATAGAGGAATGATATAAGCAAATAAATATAAAATAGGATGTGTTGCATGATGAGTTTTATTATTTCACTTATCGTCGCTATTATTATCGGATGGCTTGGCAGCCTGTTTGTAAAAGGAGATATGCCTGGAGGAATTATCGGGTCAATGATCGCAGGCCTTATCGGCGCCTGGATCGGACACGGGCTGCTTGGAACATGGGGGCCGAACCTAGCCGGATTTGCTATTATTCCTGCGGTGATCGGCGCAGCCATTGTTGTATTTCTAGTAAGCCTGTTAGCCAGAAAAAGAGGATAAGAGTGACAGCGCCCGAAGCGTCAGTGCTTTGGGCGTTTGCTTTGCCTGAAAATCGAAAAAGCCTCAACCCTAGCGGTTGAGGCTTTTGACTGGTTTGACTCCTAAATGGTCGATAAACCTGCTGAAGGCCTGTTTTCCTTCCATTGTCTGTTTAAATACACCGGCGTGTTCAAGAATGCGCGCGAATACATGTCCAAGCTCTTCTTTTATGACTAGATCGGCATTTTCTTTTGTTATCGTTCTTTTTTCCGTAATCCGAAGAGCCCACTCCTTATGTTTTGCTGTGAGCGGATTTTGTTCTAAAGCTGATTTCGGATTAGCAGAGCAAAGCGCCGCTGCCGTTTCTTTCATTTCTTCCTGTAAACGGCCCGGCAATATCGCCAATCCCATGACCTCAATCAGGCCGATATTTTCTTTTTTAATATGGTGAACTTCCTGATGAGGATGAAATATTCCTAATGGATGCTCCCCATCCGTCCGATTGTTTCTCAGCACGATATCGAGTTCATACAAGTCTCCCCTGCGCCGCGCAATCGGCGTAACCGTATTATGGGGCGTATCACCTGTATAGGCGGCTATGTCGGCCTTTTCATCGGAATACGCTTGCCACGTGCGGAATATATGATCAGCAGCTTCGGCGACTTGATCCGGTTTGTCTCCTTGGAGCCTGAGCACGGACATCGGCCACTTCACTAAGCCCAGCGACACGCCGGGATGATCATTTAATTCGTATACGTCTTCCGCTTCTGCACGCGCCATCGGAAAATCGTGCGCCCCGCCTTGGAAATGGTCATGGCTTAGGATGCTGCCGCCGACAATTGGCAGATCCGCATTTGAACCGATAAAATAATGCGGATATTGCCCGAGAAATGACAGCAGCCTTTCAAATGTTTTTCTGCTGATCTCCATCGGTTCATGTTCACCTTTTAAGACGATGCAATGCTCTGGATAATAGACGTATGGCGAGAACTGCAAATACCATTCTTCTTCTTTAAGAATAACCGGAATGATTCTGTGATTTTGGCGGGCTGGATGATTCACGCTTCCCTCAAACCCGACATTTTCTTTACACAGCAAACACTTCGGATAATTTGTCTGCACCTGCTCTTTTGCAGCCGCAATCGCTTTTGGGTCCTTTTCGGGCTTTGATAGATTAATAGTCATTTCCAGCTCGCCATATTCAGTCGGCACCGTCCAATGAACATTTTTGGCGATTCTGTCAGACCGAATATAGTAGACATCCTCTGCATATTGATAGAATTCCTTTGTCGCCTGTTTTGGGCCATATAAAGCTTTTGTCTCTTCAAATTTGCGAATGACCTCAGACGGAGCAGGTACGAAACATCCCATCAGCTTTGCGCTGAGCAAGTCACGGTATGTGTCTGTATCCGCTTCCATACGGCCGGTTTCCGCAGCCCATTTGTAAATAGGAGCAAGTAAGTCCGGCAGGCTTTGTGCCTGCTTGATGCATGTGTGGGAGACCGGCTCGGGGTGCTTGATGTCTAACGCTTCATAAAGACGGTTTCTCGTATATTCCCGATCCCAGATCGAAATCAGTTTTCGTTCCAGGCCATACTCCAGCAGCTGTTCCAGATGTTCAACAATACTCATGTGTCACTCCCCCTTTAGTTCTCTCGCTCCTTCTCCGATATCAGCGACATAAAAATCCGCTTTGAGCCCTGTTTTTTCTTGATACCTGTCTCCAACCTTTTGGATAAAATCATCAACAAACGCATCTTTGACAATGCTGATGGTGCAGCCGCCGAAGCCAGCTCCCGTCATTCTTGATCCAATCACGCCTTCGTGCTCCCACGCCGCAAACACAAGCTCGTCAAGTTCAGGGCAGGTCACTTCATAATCATCCTTCAGTGAAAGATGGGATTCCTTCATTAACAGCCCGATTTCATCTATATTGTTTTCTTTGAACATATGGGCCGTCTTGATGGCGCGGTGATTTTCGTATACGGCGTGCTTTGCCCGGCGTCTGTTCGTTTCATTTTGGATCAGGCCGGAATTAGCATCGAAATCAGAGGGCTTGATGTCGCCCAGCGAGACAATATCGAGTGCTTTTTGCAGATCAAGCAATGCGTCATTGCACTCTTGGCGTCTTGTATTATAGCTCGAGTCTGCCAATGTCCTTTTTTTGTTCGTGTTCGCGATGACCAGTGCGAGGCCTGAGACATCGAGTTTGCTATATTCATAGTCCAGCGTGTCGCAGTTCAGCAGCATCGCATGATGTTTTTTCCCCATTCCGATTGCAAATTGATCCATAATTCCGCAATTGACACCGATAAAAGTGTTTTCCGCATGCTGCGCCATTTTTACAAGCTCAAGCGCATCCACTTCAGGATGGAAATAGCTTTGGAGCACGACTCCCATCAGCAATTCAATAGAAGCGGAGGACGAGAGGCCCGCCCCGTTTGGAATATTCCCTGAAAATACAATGTCAAAGCCATGGGGAACTGAATAGCCCCTTTTCTGAAATTCATAAATGACGCCTTTCGGATAGTTCGCCCAGTCGTCTTCTTTTTGATAGCGGATGTCGTCAAGGCTGCATTCTTTAATGCCTGCGTTTTTAAAGTTGTCTGAATACATCCGGACAACCCCATCGTTTCTTTCTGCAACAGCAGCATATGTACCCATTGTCAGCGCGCACGGAAACACATGCCCGCCGTTATAGTCTGTATGTTCTCCAATCAGATTCACTCTTCCAGGTGCGAAAAAAAACCGTAACCCCTCTTTTTCTCCGAATACACTTGCAAATATCCCCTTTAGCTCTTCCCGCATGTGCAATCACCTTTCATGGTTTTTATTTTTTTATTTCCCCTTATGTCTTCAGCGAAAACGATAGATCATATGCTGCTGTCCCCTGTCATACCCCTTCTTCTTTTGTCTTTTTAAAGACGAGCCATTTGCTTGCAGCATAGTTGACGACAACGATGACCGCGTTGTCGAGTATTTTGGCCAAGGTTTCATTTGTATTGAACTGGCCGACAAGAATAATCATCATGCCTAAATCTATGCCGAGAGACAGGACCCGAACGCTGAAAAAGGCAGTGATCTCTTTCAGCAGGCTCTGCAGGTCATGTGTTTTTTGCTGAAACACATATAATTTATTTGTTATGTATGCAAACAGCACGGACAAAATCCAAGCGGCGACAGTGGCGGCTTTGTAATCCATATTCATGATCTCTACCAATATATAAAAGCTGGCGATGTTCACAATGGTTGTGAACACCCCCATAATGATATACATAATCATTTCTCTATACTTCACTGATGTTCCTCGCTTTCTGAAAAACTTTTCAAAATTCTTGGCCTCACGTGCTCTCTGTCTGGAGCAAAGAAAACCGAGAGTGCGTCTAAAAAGCTGCGGAATGTGGCGGGCTGGCCCAATACATACGATTGTTTGATGATTCCGTCGAGCACTGCACATATTATTTTAGCCGTATATTCCGGATCAATACAGGCGTCAATCAGCTTTCTCTCCTTCAGCCACTTAATATATAACGCATTTTCTTCCACCCACAATTCGTACAGACGGACATAGGCCTTGCATTTCTGAAGGACTTTATACGTCGGCATATTCATGGCAAACGAGGTAATGTCCCACGACGGCTTATTTATGTAATAGGAATAAAGCAGCTCTGCGGCATGTTTTGCAGCCTCGTCCAATGTCAGCGGTTTCACCGATGTTCGTTCCATTTGATCAAGATACCCTACGATGATCGCTTTTTTCATCTGGCGTTTTTCGAGAAGATGCTGCAGAAAATCCTCCTTGCTGACAAAATGAACATAAAATGCTCCTTTACTGTACCCGGCCGCTCTGCTGATATCCTCAACAGAAACCGGATCATACGCTCGGTCAATCAACAAATTCAAGCCAGCGTCTATAAAACTTTCAAAGGTTGCTTCTCTTTTCATTTGAAATTTGTTTTTTTTCATATTTTTCTCCAGGCGGTATGATTATCCTTATCTTACAACGGATCAATCTTTAGCGGTATTTATTTCTTTGAATGCTTATGCTATTCGGTTTCTCCGGGGTCATATTTAATAGGCTGAAGGATTTATTTTCAATTACATACTATCCAGTCAGTATTTAATTGTTTATTATTATAAATGAGGTTCATTGGTTATATTAGTCATTTTTTTAGGGAATAGGTAGGTGGTTTTTCCTTCAGTTTGTGAACGCCGAGCAACTATGTGTGAAATTTGTTGTACTCGCCTCATCATCGCGCCGGCTTGTCTTTATTGCCCGCATGTTGCAGGAAAACATTTTATACAATTGGAGGTTACTATGAAAACTCATGTTAAAAAAGATTTGGACAAAGATTGGCATATGTTAATACAAGAAGCTAGATCTATTGGGTTAGGCATTCGTGATGTGAGACAGTTTTTAGAATCTGAGACAGCATTGAGAAAGAATAATCACAAAAAAACCGTCCGCCAAGACTAATCCGAACAGGCGGATCTATTACCTCTGGCTTTTCTATCATCTGATCTGAGTTTTCACCATATCCTCTATTCGAAAGCAATTGCTGCGCCGAGCTTGAGGACAAACGGTGTGTCAGCTAACATACGACAGACAGCCGGTGATGCGATCACCTCTTGGCACATCCATTGTCATAAAGAGGTGATGCGAACATGATAACCGGGCTCTGGTAAACAGCAGCTTTGCTGAGAACAAGCTGCATTCGGTGAGGTTTTGAAAGCAAACTCGTGTATACGCGGCCGAGCTGGAAAACCTTCGCCTGTCTTTATGCCACTCGCGTTCCTATCTTCACGACTTCCTTCTTTTTTCATTCTCCAGATGTTCTCCAACGCATAAATCAGACTTTCAGTACATACCTATTGGTGTACCTTTTTGCTTACGTTTAGCGAATAAAAGGAGGATAGCCATGTACAAAGCTGATTATAAACAGATTGCTGCAACTCCGTCTTTTCAAGCTTTTTTAAAGCAGAAACGCGCTTTTATTGTTCCTTCTGCGATTTTCTTTTTTGTCTTTTATTTTTCACTTCCTGTTTTGACGTCTTATTTCACCTTTTTGAATAAGCCGGCAATTGGGGCTGTTTCATGGGCTTGGCTTTTTGCCATCGCCCAATTCGCCATGACCTGGATACTGAGTACGGTGTATTCCCGAAAGGCGGCTCATTTCGACCGATATGTAAGCGCTCTAAAGGCGGATCTGAAGGGTGAACAGACATGAATATGACTGCCTTTCTATTATTTTTAGCGATTGTCGGCCTGACGCTTATCATCACGTATTTTGCCGCAAAGAAAACGAAAACAACGAGTGAGTTTTATACGGCCGGCGGCGGGCTCACCGGTGTTCAGAATGGACTGGCAATTGCCGGTGACTACATGTCTGCAGCCTCGTTTCTTGGGATTGCCGGAATGATTGCGTTATATGGATTTGATGGATTCTTTTACAGCATCGGTTTTCTAGTTGCTTATCTCGTTGTCTTGTACATCGTGGCGGAACCGCTTCGGAATCTTGGGAAGTATACGATGGCGGACATGATTGCTGCCCGTTTTAAAGAAAAGAAAATCCGCGGCGTCGCGGCTCTCAATACCATTGCCATCTCTACTTTTTATATGATCGCCCAGCTCGTGGGGGCGGGCGCGCTGATCAAACTGCTGCTTGGGCTGGATTATACCGCGGCGGTTCTCATCGTCGGGGTGCTGATGACCATTTATGTCGTGTTTGGCGGTATGATCGCGACAAGCTGGGTTCAAATTATTAAAGCTGTTTTACTGATGGCCGGCACACTCGTGATTTCGATCATCGTGTTTTCGAAATTCGGCTTTAACCTTAATGCCATGTTTGAGCAGATGAAAACAGCCACTCCGCTTGGCGCTGATTTCTTAAACCCCGGAAATAAATACAAGGTGCCGCTTGAGACCTTGTCGTTAAACTTGGCACTCGTACTGGGAACCGCCGGGCTTCCGCATATTTTGATCCGGTTTTATACCGTTAAGGATGCCAAGACGGCCCGGACATCCGTTGTTTCAGCGACATGGATTATCGGTGTATTTTACATTATGACGGTGTTTCTCGGCTTTGGCGCCGCTGCATTTGTCGGTTTTGATGCGATAACGGCGGCTGATCAAGCGGGAAATATGGCGGCGCCGCTTTTGGCAAAAGCGCTCGGAGGAGATTTTCTGTTCGCGTTTGTGTCAGCCATCGCCTTTGCCACCATTTTAGCTGTCGTGACAGGATTGGTGCTGTCTGCCGCCTCAGCATTTGCCCATGACATCTACAGCCAGATTATCAGAAAGGGAGAAGCAACTGAAAAAGAACAGATGAAAGCGGCCAGATGGGCTTCTGTCGCCGTGTCGGTGCTCTCGATTCTCCTTGCGATTTTCGCACAGTCCTTAAATGTGGCGTTCCTTGTCGCACTTGCATTTGCAGTAGCGGCCAGCGCAAACCTCCCGCTGATTGTGTTTACGGTCTTCTGGAAGAGATTTAATGCTACAGGCGCTTTGTGGGGCAGCCTGACAGGCCTGATCAGCGCGCTTGTGCTTGTATCGATGAGCCCTAGTGTGTGGGACCCGTCCGGAGGTGCTATATTTACCGGCGATCCGCTCATTCCGCTTTCTAATCCGGGCATTATTTCTATCCCGCTCGGCTTCCTCGGCGCGTGGCTCGGAACGGTGCTGTCGTCAGATAAAACGGTTGATGAAGATACGTTTGCAGAAATACAGGTGAAGGCGCATACCGGCATTCATATGGAAGAGGAGTAAAAAAGCTCTCTTGTATAGAGAGCTTTTTCTTACTTTTTCTGCAGTTCGTCAGAAATTGCTTTTTCAAATACGTCCTTGCCGGCTGCTCCCGGAATCACGGTGTCGCCAATGATAAAAGTTGGAACGGCTGTGATGTCAGCCTCTTCATAGGCGTGCTTTAAGGCTTGGCGCTGTACGTCCCGATATGTTCTTGATTCCAGTGCGGATTTGAATGAGGCTCCGTCTAGTCCCACTTCCTCAGCAAGCTTCGTCAAGATGTCAATGTCGCCGATATTTTGGCCCTCTTGGAAAAACGCTTGAAAGACACGGGTGTTGTATTCATGTCCTTTATTGTATTCCTTTGCAAAGTGGAAGCCTTCAAACGCCAGATCTGTATATGGATGAGGCGAGACGTTTGGAAAATTGATCTCGACTCCTAGTTTGTCCGCCATTGGCTGAATGGATGTCTGCCACATGTACTGTTTGGAAGGATCATTGACCGGGTCAAGCTGTGGAGATGGGCTTGGGCGCAGTTCAAACGGCATCCACTCGACGTCAACATCCTTTCCTTTTATCGCTTCTTCAAAAGCGGCTTTTCCAATGAAGCAAAATGGGCAAACGTAATCTGAATAAACTTTGATATGTACTGTCATGATAATCTCCTTTCGTATAGGTTGATTTTAAACTGTAACAATAAAAGTTACAACTGTTTTTTTAAAAAGAAGCCGATAAGGCTTCTTTCAGATTGTTGACAAAATCCTAAAACGATTTAGGATTTTGTCATCCTTTCAGCGTGATTGAAAACCCTTGAAGTCTAGGAAAGCCGAGCATTGGAGCGGAGCGAATGCTCTAATTCGTGAGCACCAACGCACAGGCTTGACAACGAATGCGAGAGTTTGTCGACTCGCTGAAAGAAGCCTGTAAAGGCTTCTTTTATGATTCCAGCAAACGCTGGGCAATATATTCTCCTTTTTTGCAGCCGCCTGGGCATGCATATAAAGCAGAACCGATTGTTTGCGTGTATTCGTTTAACGCATCCTTTGCTGAAAGAGCCTTCAGCATGGGGATGAACTGATTGTCGGGATTTTTTTGAAAGCTGATAAACAGGAGACCCGCATCCATATAGCCGGTTTTCGGATCAAGTCCTTCTGTGTAAGAGAAAGCTCTTCGCAAAATTTGTTTTCCCGTAGATTTCGCAAGGTTAACGTGTGAATTTGCCGGGATTTGATTCAGCTTCACGGGGTCTGTTTCTTTTTTCTGGCCAAAAGGCGCTCCCGAGCTTTTTCTGCGGCCGAAGGTATCCTCTTGATCCTTGAGGGAAGAGCGGTCCCATATCTCAAGGAACATTTTGATTTTCCGAAAGGCCATATAGGTACCGCCCGTCATCCAGTCGGGTTCACCGGACTGAATCCACCCGATCGAGTTCATCAAGGTGTCATCCTTCGTGCTCTGGTTGCCTGTTCCATCTTTAAACCCGAAGAGGTTGCGCGGCGTTTCACCATTTTTTCCTCCGCTTAAAAAGCCTTTGTTCACAAAGCGGACCTCACAGGTTCCGACCGCTTGATTCAGCAGGTTCCGCAGTGCGTGAAACGCCACTTGTTCATCGTCTGCGCATACTTGAATGCAGATGTCTCCGCCTCCCTGCTTCTCATCCAGATTGTCATTCGGCATCGCTGGAAGAGCGGCAAGATGCTTCGGTTTTTTGTTTTTCAGCCCAAAGCGGTCCTTTCCGTCTTTTTCAAAAAAGCCAGGCCCGAATCCGAATGTGACCGTTAAATTGGAAGGGGATAAATCAACCGATTCACCTGTATCCTGCGGCGGCAGATATTGATTTTTCTGCTCAGCTGACATTTTCTTTCCAGACGTCAGCATCTGTGTCAGACTTGTCCAGTTTCTGAATAATGTAATGATGTCGCTCTTCTCTTTTGCAGTTACATCCAGCGCCGCAAAATAGGCATACGTCTGATGGGCAGTTGTGATTCCGGCTTGATGCTTTCCGTAAAACGGAACGACCTGCTCATCCTCTTTTTCATCCTTTTTCGACGACTTAGCCGCGGTCTGAACAAGCGGAGCGAGACCGCCGAGTCCGCTGGCACCGATCGCAACGGCCGCGCCTGCCATCGCTCCCCATTTTAGGATGTCCCGTCTATGAATTTGTTCTGGCTTTTTTTGTTCATCGCTCATGCTGTTACAAAACTCCTTTTATAGCACATTCGCAATCTTCGACATGGTTTCAGAAAGAGTCGTCAGCTTTGTGCTCAGCTCTCTGATTTGATCTTCACTTAATTTATCATAAGACGTATAGGACTGATCATTTGTTTTGTATTTTGCCATTAAAACTTCAAATTCGCTGAACTCCGTATCCAGTTTTTCCGTCAGATCAGAGTGATCTTTTACAAGCGCGCTTTTTACTGTTTGATAAACAGCTTCGGAGCCTTCCACATTCGCCATGAGGTCGACTAAATCGATTCGTGAGTAGCGCTCCTCTTCTCCCGTGATTTTTGAAATGCCGGCTTCGTTCAGAAGCTCCATCGCGCCTGCTACAATTTGTTCAGGTGTTAATTTCAGTGCTTCAATTGAACCGTCAAGCTCTTTTACATCCTTGAGAAGCTGGTCAGCCGTTGCCTTTTCCCCGGAAATATCTTGATCCTTCCAAATGGCTTTCTCAAGCTTGTGGAAACCTGTCCATTTGTCTCCTTCTTCTATATCGTTTTCACGGGCGTCAATTTTCGGATCAAGGTCACCAAGGCTTTCAGCGATCGGTTCGATTCGCTCGTAATAAACACGCGCTTTCGCATATAACGTTTTAGACTTTTCGATATCGCCGGATTTCACAGCGCTTGTAAATGCTTCAGTCGCTTTTACAAGCTGATCGCTCTGCTCTTTGACATAGTCTTTATATTCATCCGCTGCTTTTGCCAGCTGATCACTTGCCTTTTTGCTGCTCTTCTTCGCTTCTGTCAGGTCTTCTAAGGACGCTTTCAGTGACTCGGATTCTGTCTTGATTTTGTCTGTATCCGGTTTGTCTTTCTGTGCTTCTGTATAGATGGGCTGAAGGTGCTTTTCGATTTCTGTATATTCGAATGGATAGTCGCCGCGGATATCATTTTCAAAGGAAAGCCAGTAGCTGTTTAGCTCTTTCCCCTTCTTTTCAATTTCCTTTTGGTCTCCTTTTTCCGCTGAATCATTCAGCTTGGAAATGATGGTTTCCATTTTATCTACGGATGCGGCGATCTCTTTGCTGACCCCGCTTTTTTCGGATGAAGCTTTTTCTTTGGTTGAGGATGTGTCATTGGCTCCGCAGCCTGCGCACAGCGCAAGGATGCAGCCGGCTGATACAGCGATTTTTGTGAAATTCATTTTGTCAGTTCCTTTCCGTTTGTAAAATGTTTTGCCGCTTCTGAGACAAGCGCAATCAGTAAAAAGAGTAAAATCAGCAATTGCGGGACCGTGCTGTACACGGACGGATAAATTCCAAGCACCGATACAGACGGCAGCCAACTCTCTGCATCAGACGGGAGAATGCCTGCCAGCTGCAGGCTGTGAACGCCTGTTCCGAGAAATTTCACGCACATATACAGGACGACCGCCATGGACAGCAGGAAAAACGGCTTCAATGGGATACGCATTCCGAGCTTAATCATGAGAACACCGACGATAACGAGACCGATAAGCCCCGCGGCACTTCCACCAATCAGTTCAGTGAGCGGTAGCTTCCCGACAAGCCCGATGAAAAAGATGACCGTTTCAAGCCCTTCTCTCACCACTGCCAGAAATGCGATCAGGCCGAAGGAAAGCAGACTTCGTTTTTTCAGGGCCTGCGACTTCTGAGTATTGATTTTTTCTCTCCATTTGTCCATTGAGGCATTTCTGTGCAGCCATACTCCTACATACAAAAGCATGACAGCGGACAGCACGCCGGTAACCCCGCCAAGCAAGAAATTGTTTTCCCCGAATATGTTGGAGGAGAACAGAAGCGTGACACCGATGCCGGCTGCCAAGGAAACAACCAAGCCAGCGGATGCTCCGCCCCAGATCCATGTAGAGGAACGCGTGACACGGGCTTTTTTTGTCATGGTTAAAAGCGCCCCGATCACAAGCAGGGCCTCCATCCCTTCACGAATCGGAATGAGTGCCGCATCCCACCAGCTATAGCTGCTTGAAGCGATTGGCTCGAGCAATTGAATCATTTCGTCAATTTGCTTTGATACCTTTTCGGGATGACTGTCGATTTCAGCCTTCATCAGCGCCAGGTTTTCCTCTGATGTCGTATAGGCTTCCTTCGATTGGGAAACGACGTCCCCCTCAACAGCGAGCCAGGATGTAATTAAATTGTCGATTGCGGATGATGCTTGATCCAATTGGTTTTTTTGTATTAGCTGTTTTGTGTCTTTTAAGCTTTGTATATAGGCTGTTAAGGACGCCCTTGATTGACCCGAGGATGTCTTTTTCAGCACGACAGCCTGCTGATAGGTTTCTAAATGAGAAGAAAGCTCTTCAAGCTGCGTTTTGAGCTTGTCTGCATCTTGATTGATGAAAGAAAGAGAAATCATCGCGATATTCGAGTCCATTTTGCTGTGGGAAGAAAGATTTTCCTTTTTAATAGAAGGTTCTTCTTTTTTCCACTTCGCCTTGAATGTTTCAAATGTTTGTTGTGCCGAGTCTATATCTCCGTCTTTTACAGATTCGATCATTTGCTTGTTTAATTGAATCAGTGCAGCGATCGGATCGTCTTCCGCATGTGCCGCAGAACCGAAAACCATCAACAAGCTGAATAAAATAAGTGCCAGCCCCCGAGCCATCATGTTCCTCCTATAACTGAAAATGATTATCATTGTATATCATAATCATAGCCAGTTCCTGTTCTTTGTCAATTAAAATTTGAAGGTCTGAAAACCTTGATGCCACAGCAAAAAGGCTGTCCTTTACAGGACAGCCTTTTGAATGGAAAACAACGTTTATCTTCCCGCTTTATACGTTTGAATTTCTTCATGAAACTTGCGTGCGGCACCTTCTGGATCCTCCGCCTGACTGATGGCGCTGATCATACTGACACCGTCGGCCCCCGCTTGGATAACAGGAGCGGCATTTTCGATTGTGATGCCGCCGATGCCCACAATTGGTATGCCGATGCCTTGGCGGCGAACCGCTTCGATAAGAGATACACCCTGTACGGCTCTCGTATCCTTTTTCGTTTCTGTCGGATAGATTGGCCCGAGTCCGACATAATCCGCGCCATCTTCTTCAGCTTGCTTCACCTCAGACATTGTATGGGCGGAAACGCCAAGAATCATATCGCCTATAGCGTCTCTTACTTCTTTTGCGCTGGCGTCTTCCTGGCCGATGTGGATACCGTCAGCCTTCAGCGTCAGGGCCAGCTCCACATCATCATTGACAATGAATGGAACACCGGCTTCACGGCAGGCTTCCTGCACGTTTTTAGCGAATTCAATCCGCGCCTCCCCTGCCAGCGCGTCCCCGCCCTTTTCACGAAATTGGTAAAGAGTGGCGCCGCCTTTTAACGCTTTTTGTACGACAGTGACAGGATCGGCTTTCGTATTGTTCGACCCCATAATGAAGTAAACAGATAATAACTCTTTCATCATTTCCCGAGAAATACGTGTCATGAGACAGTCACCCTTTCTATTGTCGCCAGTTCTTGGACATCTTGTTCAGTAACAGATGAAAGCTTGTTCAGCAATTCAATCTGAAAGCTTCCCGGGCCTTTGTCAGCTGTCTGCTGTGCGGCAAGCTGAGCTGCGACCCCATACGAAGAAATGGCAGCAATAGCAGCAAACAATGGATTTTCTTCCACAGCACAAAACGCACCGACAACAGACGTCAGCAGGCATCCGGCACCTGTCACTTTCGTCAGCAGCTTGTGGCCGTTATGAAGGGTATATACGTTTGACGTGTCGGCTATGACATCGACTTCGCCAGTAATCGCAATGACCGTGTTGAGTTTTTGTGCCGTCTGCTGGGCCAGCCGGATTATGTCGCCTCCGCCTTCTCCCGCATCAACGCCTTTGATCAGCCAATCGGTCACGCCGACGGTATGGGCAATTTCCGCCGCGTTTCCTCTGATCGCAGAGAGGCGCACCTCACGAATGATGCCTCGTGCCGATTCAGTACGGAACGGTGTTGCTCCGGCCCCGACAGGATCAAGAATGACAGGGACGCCATGTTCATTGGCTGATTTACCCGCGATGATCATCGCTTCGACTGATTCCTTGCTCAGCGTCCCGATATTTAAAACGAGCGCCCCCGCAATCTTCGCCATGTCAGCGACCTCTTCTTTCGCGTACGCCATAACCGGTGATGCGCCGAGGGCGAGCAGGCCGTTTGCTGTAAAATTCGTTACGACATTATTGGTTATGCTGTGCACCAGAGGGCTATGCTGGCGGACAGCAGTAAGACATTTTGCTGCTGATTGTGCATCCATGTTTGCATCATCCTTTACTATCTTTTTTCGGGTCCCATAAATACGATTTCGTATGTTCGAGCCAAGCTCTGGCCGCAAAGGGCAAGTAACGGTCCTTTCTCCAAATAATGGCGAGGTGCCAAGGGATGACCGGATCGACAAGCGGAATGACTTTTACTTTTTCCGGGTCAAGTCCGCGGCAGATTCGTTCCGGCAAAAGCCCGATTCCAAGGTTGGCTGACACCATCTCACTGATAAAATCCCATTGCGAGGTTTCATAAATGATATGAGGCCTGAATCCAGCCTTGATACATTCCGTCATAATTCGATTGTGCAGGACAAAGTCCTCCCTGAAGAAAATAAAAGGCTCGTCCTTCAACTCACGCAGCCTGCACTCTTTTTCGTCTGCCAGCCTGTGGGAAGGGTGAACGACAAGCATCAGGGTTTCTTTTACGATTGTAAACGAATGAAAAATATCTTCATTTGCAGGAAGAACCACAACGCCGATATCAAGAGAGCCGTCCCCAACGCCATCTTGGACTTTTATAGAACCGTCTTCGACTAGCTGAAAGGTGATATTCGGATAGTTTTCACGAAAATCCCCGAGCACTCTTGGGAAAAATCCTGATCCGATCATCGGCGGCAGTCCGATCCGCACGTGTCCTTTCTTGACCTCCATAATATCATTTAATTCTGACGTCAGGTTTTGAAATGATTTTATAATTTCCTGCGCCTGCACATACATGCTCTGGCCGGCGTCAGTCAGTTCCACCTGCCTGCCGTTTCGGTAAAACAGTTCAATCCCGAGCTCTTCTTCTAAATTTTTGATCATTTTTGATATCGTCGGCTGAGAAACATATAGGGATTGGGAAGCCTTTGTAAAGCTTTTTAAACGGGCGACTTCTAAGAAATATGTTAAATGGCGGATATCCATGTGCTTCACCCTTTCTATAGACAAAAGGAATACTTATTATTCTTTATATATATTTTACCTATAGCGAGACCTTATGTACAATATGAATATAAGGGAGGCATCAATATGAAAAAACTGTTGCTAACCGTTATTCAAATCGCTCTGTTATTTATATTTGCTCGGCTGATTAATTGGGTGACAGCCCTTCTTCATATAAATATTCCCGGCAGTATAATTGGGATTGTGATTCTTTTCACATTATTACACTTTAAGATCATCAAGCTTGAATGGATAGAGCTTGGCGCTGCGTGGCTTCTCGGGGAGCTGCTTTTATTTTTTATCCCGTCTGCCGTCGGAGTGATTGAATACGGAGACATTATGTCGAAATTTGGTGTCAGCATTCTGCTTGTTGTCATCATCAGCACGTTTGTCGTGATGGTGTCTACAGGAACGCTTACACAAATCATTGCAAAAAGAAAGGAGAAAAAGCATACGTGTTCATCGGAATTGTAAGTTTGTTTTTAACGGTTTTGGTGTATTTAGGAGCAAAAAAAGTATATCAACGCTTTCCGCGTGTCTATACGTCGCCGCTATTGGTGACGCCCGCTGTGTTAGTCGGTCTGCTGCTGCTGGTGAATGTCCCGTACGAGTCATATAATCTCGGCGGCGAATTGCTGACCGATATGCTTCAGCCGGCTACCGTGGCATTCGCGATCCCGCTATATAAATATTTCCCTGTTTTAAAGAAATACGCAGTGGAAATTATTTTGAACGTGGCCGTCGGTTCATGCATCGCGATTATTTCAACCGCTCTTATTGCGAAATGGCTTCACCTCGGCACCGGCTTAATTGACAGCCTCGTCCCGAGATCAGTGACAACACCGATCGCAATGAACGTATCGGAAATGATTGGCGGAATGCCTGCCGTCACAGCCGTGTTTGTGATTTTGACCGCTTTGTTAGGCACAGTGATCGGCCCGATGGTCATCCGCTATTTCCGCATTGATAATGAAATCGCGCGGGGCGTGCTGCTTGGCACAAGCGCACACGGAGCGGGAACGTCAAAAGCATTTGAGCTTAGCTCTGTGTCCGGCACGATTTCCAGTGTGTCGATGATCTTAGCTGCGATTATGACGCTTTGCGCGGCGCCGTTTTTACTTTCATTTATGTAAGAAAAAACTGTCCTCTCAAGGGCAGTTTTTTTATGTGCTTCCCCTTATTGAAAAGCTGGCGAATTCCAATATAATGTAATTTGTGGATACCAAAGGAGGCACCCCATGCACAACTTGCAGGTGAGACGGCATTACGCCGCGTTAAAAGGATTTTATTTGTTTGCTTTTCTCGGCACGGGCAGCATTATCCCCTTACTCAGTATGTATTTAACGAAAGAACAGCATGTAAGCGGATCACAGGTCGGCTTGATCATGTCACTCGGTCCGATTGTGATGATTTTCTTTCAGCCGTTTTGGGGCATGCTGAGCGACTATACGCAAAAAACGAAAAGCCTGCTGGCGGTTTGCACATCAATCACAGGCATCATTGGATTAGGCTATATTGCATTTGACGGCTTTCCTCTGTTTATTTTGATTGCGGCCTGTTTTGCAGCCTTTCAAAGCACGATTATTCCATTATCGGACAGCATTTCACTAAGGTACACTCAAGAAACAAACGGCAACTATGGCGGAATCCGCCTGTTTGGTTCTCTCGGCTTCGGCATCGCAGTGTTTGCTATGGGACAGGTAACGAATCAGCTGTACCCCATTCACGTGATCTTTATCTTTGGCTGTGCCTTTCTGTGCATCGCCGCCATACTGGCCTCACAAATGCCGGGCCAGCAGAAAACAAAAACAAAGGTCAATATCCGAAAAGGATTCCGGGAGCTTATCAGCAACAAAACCTTCCTCATCTTTATGATCATCACCTTTACGACATTTGCTCCAAACTTAGCGAACAATACGTATTTCAGTCTTTTTCTGGACAAAAGCGGCGCGTCACTTTCCGCTATCGGCATTTTATTTTTCATCGGCGTCATTTCGGAAATTCCATTTATGCGATTTGCCCAAACATTTATAGATAAAATGGGGCTGCTCAACGTCATTATGCTGTCAGGCGGGGTCTCATTATTCAGGTGGGCGCTCTATTTCACAGCGCCTTCATTATGGATTATTTATGCGACGGTCTTTCTTCAGGGAGTTGCGATCGGTTTATTTATCCCGGCGGCGCTTCAATATGTAAAAAAGATTACGCCAAGCCACGTTGAAGCGACGGCGCTGACCATGTACGCCGCCATCGGCAATGGATTCGGCAACTGGTTCTGTACATTTACAGGCGGATACATTTTTGACTACGTGTCAATCTTCGCAGTCTACTTGCTTTTTGGCATTCTGAGCATAGCAGGCTTTGGGCTGACATTATATTTAATGAAGGCTGAAAAAAACAAAAATACACTTCATCAGCCGGCTGTTACTTTTAAACCATAATGACTATAATGAACAAAAGGAAAGGGGATGTACGCTATGAACGGGCAAGAGCGAAGCAGCATTTCGAAAGGATTACAGGTTGATATTGTATTGAAAGCAGATCAAAAAACAGGAAAACTGACGAGAGGGACAGTAAAGGATATTTTAACGAAATCAAGCTTTCATCCGCACGGCATTAAAGTCCGGCTTGAAGATGGCCGCATCGGCCGCGTCCAGCAGATCATTTCTACATAACAAAAGCTGCTCCTGAACAGGGCAGCTTTTTTCTTTATTTTTTCTGCAGAAAAACCACTTTTAGATAGTTGCCTTCCGGGAACGCCGAAATCGTTTTAAAATCCTCCGGCAGTGTAAATTCCTCAATGATGGTGTAGCGTTCATTTGTTTCTTTAAAGGCGGCATCAATAAAGCCTTTGAATTTCTTCATGCCGAAGGCGCTGCTGTTTGTGGAAGCAACGATGATGCCCTTGTCAGCTGTGATGGCGATCGTTTCCTTCAGCAGGTTTTTATAATCCTTGGCCGCGCTGAAGGTGCGTTTTTTTGTACGCGCAAAGGAAGGCGGGTCGAGAATAATCAGATCAAAGCGCAGATCCTTTTTCGCGGCATACGAAAAATAGTTAAACACGTCCATCACTTTAATGTCGTGTGCCTCGTAATCCAGCTTGTTCACGCTGAATTGCTCAATCGTTTTGGCAAGGCTCCGGTTTGCCACGTCTACGCTTGTTGTTTTCTCCGCTCCGCCAAGCGCCGCTGCCACGGAGAATGCCCCCGTATAAGAAAACGTATTTAACACTGTTTTTCCTTTTGCATAGCGGTCTCTGATCACCTTGCGCACATGTCTCTGATCCAAAAAGATGCCCGTCATGGCGCCTTCATTCAGATCCACCGCGTATTGAATGCCATTTTCCAGAATGATGATTGGGAACTCGCCTCTTTTCCCCTTCACGAAATCATCATCTTCAACATATTGTCCCGCCGTGTCGAAGCGTTTTTTCTCGTAAATGGCTTTATAGTTCAGATCCAGCTCATCCAAAGCGGAAACCAGCATGTCTTTAAAGGCGTAAATGCCTTTGCTGTACCATTGAACCAGCAGGTAGCCGTCATAATAGTCGATCGTGACGCCGCCAACGCCGTCCCCCTCACCATTGAACATGCGGAAAGCGGTAGTATCTTGGGCCGCGAAAAGTTTGGCGCGCGCTTGAACCGCTTTTGTTAATTTGCTGAGAAAAAATGCTTGGTCAATCTGTTCATTCTTATTGCGGGTAAGCGTCCAGCCGACCCCTTTGTTTTGCAGGCCATAATACCCCCGCGCAAGAAACTCGCCGCTCTCAGACACGATATCAACGAGGTCTCCTTCTTTCACGTGCCCCGCACTCCCTGCGAGAGCTTCCTTTTCGATGAGCGGATAGCCTTTTTTGATTTTTGCAGCATGTGCTTTCTTTAGGGTGAGTAACTTCATATATTTCGTCCTCTTTCTGTTTGCTTTCTCTTATCGTACCACAAAACGCCAAGATGTCTGCATTGACAGAAAGGAAAGGTTTTTCTACGATAGACAAAAAGAGTTACGAGGAGGAGCAGCATGGCAAAACGAATTGACCATACAGGCATTATGGTAAGGGATATCAACGCGTCCATCACATTTTATGAAGAGGTTCTCGGCATGAAATTGAAGGATCGCATCACACATACGAACGGCGTAATCGAGCTTGCTTTTCTTGGCTTTGAAGACGGTCCGGAAACAGAAATCGAACTGATTCAAGGCTACAGCAGTGAGCTTCCCGTCGAAGGAAAAGTGCACCACATTGCCCTGCTGACTGATGACATCGCGGCTGAATATACAAAAGCGGAAAGAATGAACGCGAAATTTATCGACGAAGAGATCACAACTCTTCCAAACGGGTACCGTTACTTCTATATTGAAGGTCCTGATGGCGAGTGGATTGAGTTCTTTCAGCGTTAAAAATAAAGAACGTACATTTTGTACGTTCTTTTTTTATCTATACCAACTGATATACGTTGACTCATCGCAAATCATGGCTTCCCAGCCCATACGCTGAACCAAGTCATTGATGTTTTCATCTTTCGCTAAAAAAACATTAATGAATGAGTCATATACACTCATAAACACAAAGTCCATTTTCTTATCAGTCAAAATGAGCTCTGCGGCGGCTTCATCAAGTATCGTCTGCAAGTTAGCCTCAGTTGTATCCAAAAAGCCGCTGTTTTCCACAATTGGTTCTGAGTAATAAAACCGCTTGGATCCGTTCGAACCAAGCACTTTTACCAAACCAGGGATATGAAAATTTGAAATATGGTCCTCACTAGGATAAAAGAGACCTTCTTTTATGTTTGCATGTAAAAGTTTAGCCAAATCTTGTCTCGAGCACTCATCCCTTAAGGCACCTATCGATGTCATTAAAGCAAGCGCCAGCTCAGCATGTGTTTGAAAGCCGCAAGAGGACATAACCTTCTTCCATGAAACAGCTTTGCCTTTATCCCTTATTTCCTCATCATTTGGATAGATATGCTCATAATCATTTTTTCTCTTTGCTTTTTCCCATCCTACAGGCATTTGAATAAAAGGAGAAAATAAAATAGCAGCTGATGTATATTCGACTGGTATTTGTTTTAAGATTGGTGATTCGTCTTCTAACCATATGTAATCTAGCATGCGCACCCCCTTTACATATTCTAACATTTACTTATAGTTGTTAGAAGACCATCAGCCCTTTTACGTTACATCACGAAACATTCTTACCCCCGGATTCAACCGCACTCTCTTCCTTCCATTTTTGATGATCCCATATTCTGAAAAACGGATAGTAGATGGCGCAGGTGATCAGTAGATTCACCAGCTGCATAACAGCACCCGATACCTTTCCGCCTGTCGCCAGGTAGCCTGATATGAGCGGCGGCATCGTCCATGGCACGGCGATTCCGGCCGGCCTTGCCACCAGTCCGGTGCTCATGCCGATATAAGTTGCTGTTATCGTGAGGAGTGGTGCGATGATAAAAGGAACAATGAGGAGCGGGTTCATGACAATCGGCATACCGAAAATGATCGGCTCGTTGATATTAAATAGCGCAGGGCCAATCCCTAGTCGGCCAAGCTGCTTCATTTGTTTGCTCCGGGAGCGCACAAGCATCGTCAGGACAAGCGCCAGCGTCGCTCCGCTCCCGCCGACATTGATCCAAATTTGAAAGAACTGAGTCGTAAAAATACTTGGCAGCGCCTCGCCAGCCTGAAACGCGAGACGGTTGGCATCCATCGCGCCGTACCAAATCGGCGCCATGATTCCGCCAATGATTGAAGCTCCGTGAATCCCGCACGACCAAAGCAGCATCTGCACAAACTCAGCGATCAGGCTCCCGCCCAGACTGCCGCCAAGAATGGAAAGCGGTGTGCCAAGCAGGTCTCCTACGACATTGTGCAGGCTCTGAAAAGGCGTCATTTCAATCAGAAGACGCGCCAGCCACACTAGAAAAACAATGATAAAGCCGGGAATCAGCGCGACAAATGATTTGCTTACCGCCGGCGGCACGCCGTCTGGCATTTTGAAGACGATATTTTTTTGAATAATGTACCGATAAATTTCAGTTGAAAACAAAGCGATCAGCATGGCGACAAATAAACCCTTGCTGCCAAGCAGTGTGATCGGAATTCCGCCCCCGACCATGATGGATTCCGTTGAGCCATCCGGCGTAAACGGCACTTCAAACGGCGTTGCCAACAGAAATGCGGCAATTGATATCGCACCGGCTGATAGGGCATCGACACCATAGCTTTCTGCCAGCCGATAGGCGATTCCAAACGCGGCAATCATCGCCATAATATCAAACGAAGCATTAACCGGATATCCGAGCTTATCCGCCCACTCTTTCCCAAACACACTCGTCATGAAATCAGCATAACCGGGAATCGGCAGGCTCGTTAAAATCAAAAAGACAGACCCAATAATAATCAGCGGCATGGTCAGGATAATTCCGTCACGCAAAGCGCTGAGATGCCGTTGCCCGGCAATTTTCCCAGCGACAGGCATTATTTTTTCTTCCATCACCCGAGTGAATGCGCTCATCTGAAAAGCCCCCTTTTCTCATTGCTTTGTGAACAACCTTCGCAATGTTTTCTTTATCTTATTTTGAAAACGCTTACAAATTCATTTGGAAAATTTCCTCTTCCTGCGGAAAAAATCTGCATTCTGCTAAATAATCTGTCCATGAAAATATTTTTTTCTCCTTACTATCAAACTCTCTTTTTTCTCCGATATATATATCAAACATCATAGAAAAAAGGAGATGAACCATGAAAAACATGTCTTGCAAACTCATTGTATCAGCCACTCTGTTTTTCAGTTTTCTCGCCATAGGCCCTCTCGCTCATGCGCAAAACAGCAGCGAGAAAGAGGTTATTGTGGTTTATAAAAACAAAGCCGGCAAGGAAACCGTTCTGGACAGCGATGCTGAGGTTGAACAACAGTATAAGCATCTGCCGGCGGTAGCGGTCACAGCAGATCAGGAGACAGTGAAAGAATTAAAACAGGATCCTGATATTTTGTATGTCGAAAACAATGTCTCCTTCACCGCAGCAGGCAGCACGGATTTCAAAGTCCTGTCAGACGGCACTGACACCTCTGACAACTTCGAGCAGTGGAACCTTGAGCCCATTCAGGTGAAACAGGCTTGGAAGGCAGGACTGACAGGCAAAGATGTCAAAATTGCAGTCATTGACAGCGGGATCTCCCCCCACGATGACCTGTCGATTGCCGGCGGGTTTTCAGCTGTCAGTTACACCTCTTCTTACAAAGATGATAACGGCCACGGAACACATGTCGCAGGGATTATCGGAGCCAAGCATAACGGCTACGGAATTGACGGCATCGCACCGGAAGCACAAATATACGCGGTTAAAGCGCTTGATCAGAACGGCTCGGGGGATCTTCAAGGCCTTCTCCAAGGAATTGACTGGTCGATCGCAAACGGGATGGACATCGTCAATATGAGCCTTGGCACGACGTCAGACAGCCAAATCCTTCATGACGCCGTGGACAAAGCTTATGAACAAGGCGTTCTGCTTGTTGCCGCCAGCGGGAACGACGGGAACGGCAAGCCAGTGAACTATCCGGCGGCATACAGCAGCGTCATTGCGGTTTCAGCAACAAACGAAAATAATCAGCTTGCCTCCTTCTCAACAACTGGAGATGAAGTTGAATTTTCAGCGCCGGGAACAAACATCACGAGCACTTACTTAAACCAATTTTATGCGACAGGAAGCGGAACATCCCAAGCGACACCGCACGCCGCTGCCATGTTTGCTTTGTTAAAACAGCGTGATCCTGCCGAGACAAACGTGCAGCTTCGTGCAGATATGCAGAAAAATATCGTTGATCTTGGAACAACAGGCCGCGATCAGCAATTTGGCTACGGCTTCATCCAGTATAAAGCGCAAGCAACAGATTCAGCGTACGCGGCGGCAGAGCAAGCGGTGAAAAAAGCGGAACAGACAAAAACGCAAACCGATATCAACAAAGCGAGAGAACTCGTCAGCCAGCTGCCGAATTCTGACGCCAAAACAGCCCTGCAAAAAAGACTGGATAAAATACAGTCATACAGAAATGTAAAAGATGCGAAAGACAAAGTCGTAAAGGCAGAAAAGTATAAAACACAGCAAACCGTCGATACAGCCCAAACTGCCATTAACAAGCTGCCGAACGGGACAGACAAAAAGAACCTGCAAAAACGCTTAGACCAAGTAAAACGCTATATCGCATCAAAGCAAGCGAAAGAGAAAGTGGCGAAAGCGGAAAAAAGCAAAAAGAAATCAGATGTAGACAGTGCACAATCAGCAGTCAGCAAGCTGCCGGCAGGTTCAGAAAAAACGTCCCTGCAGAAGCGCCTTACTAAAGTGAAAAGCACCAATTTGAAAACGGCGCAGCAATCAGTCGCAGCAGCAGAAAAGAAATCAACTAATGCAAATGCGACAAAAGCACAATCAGCAGTCAATCAGCTTCAATCAGGCAAAGACAAAACGTCCTTGCAAAAACGGTTAGACAAAGTGAAGAAAAAAGCAGCGGCCGCCGAAGCAAAAAAAGTCGAAACTGCCAAAGCCAAAGTGAAGAAAGCGGAAAAAGACAAAACAAAACAATCAAAGGCATCCGCTCAGTCTGCAGTGAATCAATTACAAGCATCCAATGAAAAAACAAAGCTGCAAAAACGGCTGAATGCCGTCAAACCGAAAAAGTAACCAAAAAGCCTGTAAAACTTGTATTCTAAGTCTTACAGGCTTTTTTACATCCCTAAAAACACCACGCACAACCTTTTTCCCATTCATCGCACAGGCTTTTCATACTATTGCTATCCAGCCATGAACAGCATAAAATGAACGTTATTACAGTTATCACCACATATGGCGGGATTGTGACTGGTCAGGCAGGCAAGACCCAATGATGCAAAGGGAGTATTAGTGTCCAAAAAAATCAGGACATTTTAACTCTTCTTTTCGTGTTGGGCTTATTACGGCGCCATGGACAATCCCTATTCTCATGCTCCGTCACCGACGCGGGCATTTTTTGTTGTCCCTGCACGTTTTGTCATTATCAGCCGGTATTTCTCACTTTTTTCATTTTGATTGTCAACTTTTCATTTGATACGATGAACAAGCCGACTTTTCTTCAGCAAAGGAGGTTTTGATTGCTTGCAAAAAGAGATTGCAAAAGAATTATTGCTCCTCGCAGGAGGAAAAAGCAATATTATCAGCATCAGCCATTGTACGACCCGTCTTCGTTTTGAGGTAAAAGACGAGACGAAAATCGATATACATGCCATAGAAAATCTGCAAGGTGTACAGGGCACCTTTTTCCGATATGGGCTATTCCAGATTATCTTCGGAGCAGGCATCGTCAACAAAATATATAAAGAAGTTGTTCACGTGTGGGAGGCCGCGCCTTCTGAAGAGCCTGTTCAACAGAAAAAGGCCAGCCGGAAGCTGAACCCTGTCGCAGCATTTGCAAAAACACTGTCCGATATTTTTGTGCCGATTATCCCGGCAATAACAGCAAGCGGCCTGCTCATGGGGCTGATCGGAATGATTAAGGTGTTTCACTGGTTCGCAGCTGACAGCCCGTGGATCAAAGTGCTCGATCTCGTGTCCAGTACAGCCTTTATTTTGCTGCCGATTTTGGTCGGCTTCAGTGCCGCACGGCAATTTGGAAGCAACCCATATTTAGGGGCAGTGATAGCAGGGCTCCTGACGCATCCTGATCTGCTGGACCCGTCTATGCTCGGCAGCAAAACCCCCGCTTCCTTAGATATCTGGGGGCTGCATATACCAATGATGGGCTATCAGGGCTCCATTATCCCGATTCTTCTCTCCGTTTATGTCATGAGCCAAATCGAGAAGCTGTTAAAATCGATTGTGCCGAAGTCGCTCGATGTCGTCATCATTCCTTTTATTACGGTCCTGATGACAGGGTGCCTCGCGCTGATTGTGATGAATCCCGCCGCGTCTATCATCGGCCAAATCATGACACAGTCGATTGTCTATATTTATGATCACGCCGGCATTGCCGCCGGAGCCCTGTTCGGCGGCATCTACTCCACCATCGTTCTATCTGGCTTGCATCATAGCTTTTATGCGATAGAGGCAACGCTGCTTGCTGATCCGCATGTCGGAGTGAACTTTTTAGTGCCGATATGGTCGATGGCGAATGTGGCCCAAGGCGGAGCGGGGCTTGCGGTTTTCTTCAAAACGAAACAATCAAGCCTGAAGAAAATTGCCCTCCCTGCTTCCCTGACCGCGTTTTTAGGCATTGTGGAGCCGATTGTATTCGGAGTAAATGTCAAACTGATCCGCCCCTTTATCGGAGCTGCCATCGGCGGTGCTATTGGCGGAGCATACGTGGTTGCGGTACATGTCGTGTCGAATTCCTACGGGCTCACAGGCATTCCGATGATTTCAATCGTGCTGCCGTTCGGCGCCGCTAATTTTGTTCATTATATGATCGGTTTTTTGATCGCGGCCGTCTCTGCTTTTATAGCTACATTGTTTCTCGGGTTTAAAGAAGAGACAGAATAACTGGATTTATTCGTTTTCATTCATAAAACGGGGGATGAAAGGACAAAAAAAGCTATGAAAATTAAAAGAATCTTAAATCATAATGCTATCGTCGTAAAGGATCAAAATGAAGAGAAGATTCTCTTAGGTGCAGGAATTGCGTTCGATAAAAAGAAGAATGATATTGTCGATCCGTCAAAAATAGAAAAAACCTTTGTCAGAAAAGATACACCTGACTATAAGCAGTTCGAAGAGATTTTAGAAACATTGCCGGAAGACCATATTCAGATTTCCGAGCAAATTATCTCCCATGCCGAAAAAGAGCTGAACATCAAAATCAACGAGCGAATTCACGTCGCTTTTTCAGACCATCTTTCCTTTGCAATCGAACGCCTGAGCAATGGAATGGTCATCAAAAATCCGCTGCTGAATGAGATCAAAGTTCTTTATCCGAAGGAATTCCAGATCGGCTTGTGGGCCAGAACGCTAATTAAAGATAAACTGGGGATTCACATTCCTGATGATGAAATCGGCAATATTGCCATGCATATCCACACAGCAAGAAACAATGCCGGTGATATGACACAGACGCTTGATATTACAACAATGATCCGTGATATTATCGAGATTATTGAAATTCAGCTGTCAATCAATATTGTTGAAGATACCATTTCTTATGAACGGCTTGTGACCCATCTCCGTTTCGCCATTCAGCATATCAAAGCGGGTGAATCCATTTACGAGCTGGATGCAGAAATGATCGACATTATTAAAGAGAAGTTTAAGGATGCCTTCCTGTGTGCCCTAAGCATCGGCACATTTGTGAAGAAGGAATACGGCTTTGAGTTTCCTGAGAAAGAATTGTGCTATATCGCCATGCATATTCAGCGGTTTTACCAACGGTCAGTCGCACGCTGAGGCAAACAAAAAAACGCTTTTGAGCTGATCAAAAGCGTTTTTTATATCCGATTTATTGGTTGATCGCCGGATTGCTGATTGTATTCCACTTCGTATACGACATGTAATGGAAATACTGATCGCGATACGGGTGTTTCGTATTGGAATTCCAAGGCTTTTCTCCGCCGCAGAAGTGGACAATGGCCGGGTTTTCTCTCGTTTCTCTATAAAGTTTCTGGCCTAACAGCGTCGCAGGCGTTTTTTGTTTTAATATGATATAGGTTTGAGCGTTCCAGCGCGGATGAAGTTCATACCACTGATCATACAAGATCGCATTCAGTGCATCTTGATCGTGCAGCATAAGAAAGTCTTCAGACGGGTTTTCATTGATAAAGTTGATGACTTTTTCTGTGATGTTTTGCTTTCTCCAAGGTTCAAAATCAATAATCATGATACCTGAGTTAAAATACTTCCCTGTATCACTGACATTCATTTCTTTCAGGCGTTCATGCTGCCCCGCATCCTCAACAGCAGCAACCGTATATGGCGCAATATCTAAGTCCCACAGTTTCGAAATATCCTCAAGGATAATCGCATCACAGTCGATATAAATCATTCGTTTGATGCTTTCGTCCTTAATTAAGTCAGGAATCGAAATGCGGTAATACGCCGCTTTTGTAATATGGCTGCTCTCTACCGCATGTTCATACATATTGGTATCCACTTCTAAAAATTCAATCGGGACGCCGAATTTCAATGTGGTTTCTTCCAGTCTTCTTTTGTTATCAGGCTTAATTCCACCATCAATGACGTATAATTTTATCTCTCTCTCCCGATCCATATTTGTCAATAAAGAAACGAACATCCCACCTAAATGACGAGCATAATTATCATCTGCGCATGACACGATATGCATAATTTCATCTTTCTTCAATGGTATTCATCTCCCTTTGTGTTGTACAAGTTACATTCCCGATTTCAGAAAATTAAACACTATTCTTCAATATTTTTTTAGACAGAATGTGCTATACAACAAAAAAGGTGTCACTTTTTGAACATGCGATATAGCCAATAAAGGACAAAAAAGCTTGCGATCGTAATGGCTTCAGCCGAAGCGATATACCACGGCCACGGCCCGAGAACATCCAGGAGAGAAGAACCGCCCGGTTTTTTCGTCAAATACATGTAATTCGCGCCAATCCAGCGGTCAAGCAGATAAATGCAGACTCCGTACACATTGACAATCAGGACGGTCACCCATAAAGAGCGCTGGCCCATTCTGTAAGTGCCGACCACCGCCATCAGCAGGCAGGATAAAAACACAGACCCATGCGAAATAAAAAAGAGGATATATCGCACATGCGGAAATGAAAACATACCCAGGTCAGGTGTCAAAAGAGCCTGAATCGAGCTGCCGATGCCGACAAAATATAAAAATACAAACAGCCTCCTGCTTTTGGTCACCAGCATGATGGCTGACAAATACACCGACAGGTCACTAAGCTGGAGAGGCAATGAAGTGCGCACCGACCACCTGCCCGTGGCAATCATCCATATTTGATAGCCGATTTGCGAACCAAGCAACAGAAATACAAACAAATAGCGCAGAAACCGGCTGACATTAGGCCGCTTGACCGCCTTGCGGAACAGAAACAACAGAATGGCCAAAAGAGCGATAATCGCTAACGTCACCACATGCTCTGCTGAAAAAAGGTGAAACGGATCATGTTTATAGACGGATTGAACATATTTTTGCAAGATTGCACCCCCGTTTGTGGTCTTTTCTTTATTTTGGGGTTCTTGCGGCATTTTTTATTCAACCGATATATTGGCTTGAAGTTCAAATCAAACTCTGTTACAATTCATTTCATAGCTAATGATTCTGATAATTTAAGGCAGGCCTAAAAAATGGAACGTTCCTATCAACATCAGCAGCTTCAGAAAGAAGAACACGACACACTTTCTAAGCTTAAACAAATGCCCGTTGAGTCACTGAACCTGGAAGCCATATCGATTGCGACGAATCTGTATCGGTCTGCGCAAAAGCTCCGTGTCAAAATGGAGAATGAGGTTCTTTCTTCTTATAAACTTTCTTGGACCGCTTTCTCCATTCTTTATGATCTATGGGTATGGGGGAAGCTCGAAACGAGAAAAATTGCTGAACTGTCAGGCATTTCAACAGCTACAGCAAGCAACGTGATCAAAACGCTCGAAAAAAAGAGTTTTTGCCGTAAAAGCATCGACACAAGAGATCGACGACTCGTGTTTGTCTCCATCACCGATTCCGGCAAACAAGCGATCGAAGAACTCTACCCGGAGTTTCACAAAGGGGAAGCAGAGCTCATTGCGGGAATGACGAAGGACGAACAGAAAACACTGACAGAGCTGCTTAGAAAGGTAGCTGACAATCTTCATACCACATAAGCTTTGACGGGAATCCAGTAGCGGTTTGTCTCCCTGTTTCAGAGAGCCGGCGGAAGGTGCGAGCCGGCACACAGGCAAACGTGAATTACCTCCCCGAGCTTTCTTTGTGAACCTTAGTAGCAAAGAACGGGAAACCGTTATTCGAATGAGCGGAAGACGATGTCTTCAACCAGGGTGGTACCGCGTGCATTGAGCCACGTCCCTTATTGGGATGGGCTCTTTTTTGTGTTTCTAAAAAAGGAGGATGAACGATGAAAACATTTGATCAGCTTACAGCTGCACAGCAAAAAGAAGTCGAAAGACAGCTTCAGCTATACATGACAGGCGCCCATGAGGTCATACCACCGGAGGAATTAAAGGCCAAGCTAGTCAAATCCGTTTCCACAGGCACACCGCTTAAAATTAAGCTCGGATTAGATCCGTCTGCACCAGATGTGCATTTGGGCCATACAGTTGTGTTAAACAAGCTTCGCCAATTTCAAGAAAACGGCCACATTGTTCAGCTGTTAATTGGGGATTTCACAGGAAAAATCGGGGATCCGACCGGAAAATCAGCAGCCAGAAAGCAGCTGACTGATGAAGAAGTTCAGCAAAACGCCAAAACATACTTTCAGCAATTCGGAAAAGTGCTTGATCAAGAAAAAGTCGAGCTTCACTACAACTCGAAATGGCTGAAAACATTGAATCTGGAGGATGTCATTGAATTGGCAGGCAAAATAACGGTAGCCCGCCTGATGGAGCGCGACGACTTTGAAGAACGCATCGCCATGCAAAAACCGATCTCACTCCATGAATTCTTTTACCCGCTGATGCAGGGATACGATTCCGTTGTTCTCGAAAGCGATATTGAATTAGGCGGAACAGATCAGCATTTCAATGTGCTGATGGGACGGCATTTCCAAGAACGATACGACAAAGAAAAACAAGTTGTCATCCTTATGCCGCTCTTGGAAGGCTTGGACGGCGTTGAAAAAATGTCGAAGTCAAAACACAACTACATCGGCATTGACGAACATCCAAACGACATGTACGGAAAAACAATGTCACTGCCCGACAGCCTCATGAAAAAATACATTCATTTGGCAACGGACTTAGAGCTTGAAGAGAAAAAACAGCTCGTGAAAGACTTAGAAACCGGCGCCGTTCATCCAAGGGATGCCAAAATGCTTTTAGCCAAAACGATAGTCCGAATGTATCACGGAGCAGAAGCCGCTGAAGCTGCCGAACACTCGTTTAAAACAGTCTTTCAGGAAAACAGCCTGCCTGAGGATATTCCGGCTGTGAAATGGGAAGGCGAGAAAGCGCTAGCGGTTGTCGATCTGCTCGTCACATTGAAGCTTCTCTCTTCGAAGAGCGAAGCGCGCCGCATGATTCAAAACGGCGGTGTCCGAATTAACGGAGAGAAAATAACAGATATCCACGCTGATGCAGAGATAAAGGAAAATATGATCATCCAAGTCGGCAAACGCAAGTTTTTTAAACTTCAATAATCTAATATCCAGAAACGCTTATGACCCTTCATTCATAAGCGTTTTTTTGCAGGTATAAAGCACTGTCTTTTCAAAAACGCTCTCCATTTTGCAGGAAATACCTTTAGCATCCCGAAATAATCCTCATCCATACATTAGGGGAGGTTTATTTTCGATGAAAAAGCTTTTGACTGTAATGACGATGGCTGTTTTAACTGCCGGAACGGTTCTCTTGCCGGCACAGAGTGTCACCCCTGCCGCCCGCGCTGTTCAAATATCAGATAGCGAGCGAGAGCTCCCATTCAAAGGAAAGCGTGCGTATTCCACCATTTCTCAGCTCAGTGAAGCAATCGGCCCCAGAATAGCCGGAACTGCCGCTGAAAAAAAGAGTGCCTTATTGATCGCCTCAACCTTGAGAAAATTAAAGCTTGATGTGAAGGTTCAACGATTCGGTATCCCTGACCGGCTTGAGGGAACGCTGTCTTCAGAAGGACGCGACATTCTTCTCCGGGCGGCATCCGGCTCAGCCCCGACTGAGGAAAAAGGGCTGACGGCTCCGCTTTACAATGCCGGCTTAGGCTATCCAAAGGACTTCACCGCTGACGCCAAGGGCAAAATCGCCTTGATTTCCAGAGGAGATCTGACATTTTACGAGAAAGCCAAGAACGCCGAAGACGCCGGAGCGAAGGCTGTCATCATTTATAACAACAAAGAAAGCCTCGTGCCTGTGACGCCAAACCTGTCGGGAAATAAAACCGGCATTCCTGTCGTTGGAATTAAGAAAGAAGATGGTGAAGCCCTTGCCCAGCAAAAAGAAGCCACCTTAAAACTAAACGCATTCGCAAACCAAACCTCCCAGAACATCATTGGTATCAAAAAACCAAAGAACATCAAACATCCAGACATTGTGTACGTGACGGCCCATTACGACAGTGTGCCTTTTTCGCCCGGAGCAAATGACAACGGCTCAGGAACCTCTGTCATGCTGGAGATGGCGCGCGTCTTAAAAAGCATTCCTTCTGACAAAGAAATCCGCTTTATCGCTTTCGGCGCTGAAGAGCTCGGCCTGCTCGGCTCCTCTCATTATGTAGATCATCTATCAGAAAAAGAGCTGAAACGAAGTGAAGTGAACTTTAACTTAGACATGGTAGGCACAAGCTGGGAGAATGCGTCTGAGCTGTATGTCAACACATTGGACGGCCAATCTAACGCTGTTTGGGAATCCAGCCATACGGCCGCTGATAAAATTGGGTTTGACAGCCTGTCTCTGACACAGGGAGGATCATCTGATCATGTGCCGTTCCACGAAGCCGGCATTGATTCCGCCAACTTTATTTGGGGAGACCCTGAAACTGAAGAAGTTGAGCCGTGGTATCATACCCCTGAAGACTCGATCGAGCATATCAGCAAAGAACGCCTCCAGCAGGCCGGCGACCTTGTGACAGCCGCTGTCTATCAAGCTGTGAAAAAAGAGAAGAAACCGAAAACCAATAAGACACAAATGAAGGCCAAAGCCTCTGACATTTATGAAGATATTAAATAAGAAAGACGGCACTTGCTGCCGTCTTTTTAAGGTAATGAGCTATTTAACTGTCTATAAGTAAAGCTTTCAGTTTATCTGCCGTATTTTCTTTCTCTAACGGCCGATAAATGGTCAGTTTCAAATCCGGTGAGTCATAAATTTGCAATGTCATATGCTCCATCACCATTGTGCCCGCTGACGGGTGATGAAGCACTTTTTCTCCTGCATGTGTGCCTAACACTTCGTGGTGGTTCCACCATTTTTTAAATTCTGGGCTTACTTCAGTTAACTCATCAATCAGCTCTTTTATCCATGCTTCCCCGAGAAACCGGCTGGCTGTCGATCGAAATTGTGCGATGAGTTTTTTGGCGTGGCTTTCCCAGTCGTCCAGCAGATTCCGGTACTCTTTCGACGTGAAACATCGCCATATGGCGTTCCTTTCCTTTCTGCCCATTTGGCCAAAATCGCCGAACACCGCACAAGCCGCCGTGTTCCAAGCAATAACGTCCCACTTTTCGTCAGTCACATAAACAGGGCAATTGGTTAAATGATCAATAAAGTGCCGCACAGCCAGAGGAAGGCTCTTGTTTTCCTCATCCTGATCATCTAAAAGAACATGATGTCCTGCCAACAGAAAGACATGGCGTTTTTCCTCGTAATTCAATTTGAGCACTCTTGATATGCTTTCCAGTACCTGTGTCGATACCCGAATATCCCTTCCCTGCTCCAGCCATGTGTACCATGTGACACCGATACCGGACAGCTGGGCCATTTCCTCTCTTCTCAAGCCTGTCGTTTTCCTTCTGGTGCCTAAAGGCAATCCAAATTCTTGCGGAGAAAGCTGCGCCCTTTTTAATTTTAAAAACTCACCAAGTTCTTTCCGTTTTTCTGCCATACCGTCCACATACACACTCTCCTCCTGCATAGAATTTCCTATTTGTATTCTACATAAAAAAGGAGAAGGTTTTTATATTATTTGTTTCGTTCTGCAAATACTTCCGCAGCCACAGGCAAAATGGTATTCAGCGCATTCGGGAATCCTGAGTAAATAATCATCTGCATCATCACTTCTATGAGTTCTTCTTGTGTCCATCCGACATTCAGGGCTCCGTTAATATAGAATTTTAACTGTTGCGTATTGCCCAATGCAGTCAATCCGGCAACTGTTGCTAATAATCTGGATTTCAGATCAAGGCCCGGTCTTGAAAAAATCTGTCCGTAATTAAACTCCACAGCAAGCACACCAAGGTCCAGAGCGATGGATTGTTTAAAACTGTCTACGATCGCTTCATAGTTCTCCTCATCAATTTGTTTTAGAATATCTAACCCTTTTTTATAATGTTCACTTGTTTGCACCAGCTTCTATCTCCCTTCTGATATCGCTTTGTTTAGCAGCTCGATTTATGGTAATCCTTGAACTGAAGGCAATACCAATCATGATCATCCCCAGAATACAAACGCCGTTCCAATGAAACAGCATCCAGACTGCACCGCCTGCATACGACCCCAAGGCGCCGCCTAAAAACGTGCTGACCATAAAGATGCCATTCAATCTGCTTCTCATATCAGCGGACAACTGGAAAATCTCCGCCTGACATGCCACCTGGTTCGCCTGAATGCCCATAGTGATGAATAAAGCGCCCAGCACAATCACAAGCATTGAGGTCCGGCCCGCCATTAACAATACAAATGACAATAAGGTAAAAGACATACAAAGCTTGTTGGCAAAAGCCGCTCCTTTTTGATCAATAATCCGGCCGATCAGAGGAGTCGCAAAAGCCCCGCCAATCCCCACCAAACCGATTGTTCCGGCAGTCTGGCTGCCAAACGAGAATGGCGGTTCACTCACCATAAACACTAACGTCGTCCAAAATAAACTGAAGGCGCCGAACATGAAGCCTTGGTTTACACATGCTTTTCTTAATGCTTTCTCCTTGATCAAAAGCGGAAATAATGAAGAAATGAGTTTTCCATAACCAACGGCATGTGTCCCTTTGCTTTTCGGAAAGCAGAAGCGAATGATCAGCATAATGATGACGGCTGCTGCACAGGCAATCCAATACATCACACGCCAGCCATATTGGGCATCTATCGCCCCGCTGACCACTCTCGCACCTAATATTCCGCAAACCAAGCCGATAGCTACGTTTCCGAGTACTTTTCCTCTGTTCTTGTCATTTGCTAAACCTGCCGCAAACGGCACAAGGATTTGAGGAATAATCGTGAAGAACCCCAGCAATAAATTTGTGACGGCCAGCCATGAAAAGCTTACAGCTAACGCTGAAGCGGCTGAGCAAACCCCCACTAAGAACAGCAGGCTCACAATGAAGCGGCGGCGTTCAAATAGATCTCCTAATGGAACAAGCAGCAGATTCCCCGCCGCATAGCCGATCTGCGCTAATGTAGCAATCATCCCAGCTTGTGCCGCGGTCACATGAAACGTGCCTGCCATGCTGACAAGCAATGTTTGATTGATATAGACATTAGCGACAGTAAACCCGCTAGTCACCGCCATCAGAAAGATCAAACCTCTCGATAATGAAATGGAATGTTTCATGTTTGCCTCCTTTCTTCATGCATGATAAAGCAGGTGCAATCATAGAAACAGAAGTGAGTTTATACTGGTATAGAAAGTACTAGCAAAGCAAAAAAGCGAAACCTTGTCAGGCTTCGCTTTTGTAAAATATAACGTTCATCAATCCACTTCTTTCTTAATCCCAAGCATTTTCTCATCTAAATAATGGGCGATCTCCGCGGCTTCCTTCAGCTCATCTGTTAATTGCTTAGGAACGTCATTGTTCAATTTATAGTAAATTTTATGTTCAAGGCTCGCCCAGAAATCCATCGCGATCGTCCTGATTTGAATTTCTGCTTTGACGTATTCCACACGGTTCGTTAAATTCACAGGCATCTCAATAATTAAATGCAGGCTTCGGTAGCCGTTCGGTTTTGGCGTCTGAATATAATCCTTCACCTTTACGATTCTCAAATCTTCATGCTGCTTTAAGACGTTAACGACATTATAAATATCAGAAATAAAGGAACAAATGATGCGCACACCGGCAATGTCGTTGATGTGCTCCTTCATTTCCTTTGTCGTAATCTCACAGCCCTTTCTCATTAATTTATTCACGATGCTTTCAAAGCTTTTGACACGGGATTTCGTATGTTCAATCGGGTTGTGTCCGTGAATGAGATTATATTCCTGGCTGATAATTGAGAACTTTGTATCCAGCGCATCAAGCGCAAATTTATAAACTAATAATTCATTTTTCCAATCTTCCATTACCGTTTTTAAATCGTCCATATGTGTTACAGATAAATCCATTTTCGTCATCTCCTTTAACGGATCTTTATCCGCTGTCCATGTACTAGACGTGCCTGCCTGCTGCAAGGTTCTATGAATTTTTTTACAAAATACTGTCGAATGTAACAAAAAAAGACCGCACGAAACGGGCGGTCTTTCGGTTTTATCGGAAGTAGCTGATCAATAATCCGATCGATAGCAGGAATCCGAAAAATGTATTCGTTTGGGCTGTTGATTTCATTGCGACAATCATATTCATCGGCAATTCTTTTTGGACGAAGCCCTTTACTGCCTGAACCGGCTTAGGCACGCTCAAAAAGACGACAAACAGCCACGGGCTTGCGGCACCGGTAATGACCAAGCCGACAACCCAAATATAAGCGACAGCAAACGACGCAGCTAAGAGAGTGACAGCTCCCTTATGCCCCATCAAAATCGCCAATGTTTTGCGTCCGCCTTTTTTGTCCTCTTCAATATCGCGGATGTTGTTCGACAGGTTAATCGCGCCGACAAGAATCGCAATCGGGATCGAAATCAAAATGCTTTGTGTGTTGATCATATCTGTCTGAATGAAAAACGAAATCAGCACAAACACTGAACCCATGCAAATGCCTGAGAATAACTCACCGAACGGCGTATATGCAATCGGCAGCGGCCCGCCAGTATACAGGTAGCCGATGGCCATGCCGACAAGGCCGATCAGAGCGAGCCACCAGCTGCTGCTTGCGCAAATATAGACACCAAGCAGAATGGCAATCCCGTATGATGCGAGGGCTAATTGCAAAATCGTCTTAGGCTTCATTCCGTGGCGTACAATCGCACCTCCGATTCCGACAGATTCTGCTGTATCTAGCCCGCGTTTAAAATCATAGTATTCATTAAATAAGTTCGTCGCAATTTGAATCCATAAGCAAGAAAACAGCATAGCCAGAAACAGCAGCAGATCAACCTTCACATAAAACATCGCCAAAACCGTTCCGAGCAGCACAGGCACAAACGATGCGGTTAACGTATGAGGACGGGTTAACTGCCAAAGGATCTGCCCCATGCTTTCTTTTTCCGGCGCTGTCTGACCCTCACCCTTATTTGTTTGGTTCATCTTCCTCTTCCTTTCTATTAAAAGGCTTACTTTTTTCAGCCGGCAGCTTGATAAAAACTCCTTTTGCTTCCTTATCTATCATAATGACTTCTCCTTCATTTCACAAGATACCACAAGAAGGCGTTTTCTTTCTTATTATACGCTTTCCGCCCCGATTTCATTAGGTTTCTGCTTTTACCCGAACGAATAGGTACAGAAAAATTTTTTTAAGTACATTACGCTTTTTAAAAGTTAAAAAGATCTTTTGACTCCATGTAGGTTTTCCTTTATTATAAATCAGCTCGAGACTTTCCATTCTTGCCCTTGCAGGTATAAAGTTTCATTTTCAAAAGCAGACGCCGATATATTATTTTGAGGGAGATTAGGGAAAAAATGAAACTTTTTGAGCATCTAATCGTCAAATACTCATGTGATTGTCGAAAAAACGGGAAGGGAATTTTTGATATGCTGCAATTGATGAAACAGCTGTATGAAAAGCCCGCTGTCAAGTGGACATGTCATACAGGATTTTATTTGATGATACTGCTTGTTTTGTTTTTTATGTATGGTTTTCACACCGCGAATACCGGTTCATATATTTATAACGATTTCTAATTGGAGAGAGAATAACTATGAAACTTTTACATGCTATTCAAACACATGCGGAATCTTATCCGCAAACCGATGCCTTCCGCTCTCAAGGCCAGTCGCTCACGTATCAGGAATTATGGGAGCAGTCTGACCGAGCGGCTGCCGCGATTCAAAAACGCATTTCTGGGGAAAAGAAATCTCCTATCCTTGTGTACGGCCATATGGAGCCCTGCATGATCGTTTCCTTCTTAGGAAGCGTCAAAGCGGGACACCCTTATATTCCGGTTGATCTGTCCATTCCGTCCGAGCGGATTGCGAAAATTATCGAAAGCTCTGGAGCAGAATTGCTGATCCATGCAGCCGGACTTTCAATTGATACAGACAGCCAGCAGATTCAGACGGTTTCAGCAGAAGAACTGCTGGAAAACGAAGGCGGCTCTGTCAGCCAAGATCAATGGGTCAAGGAACATGAGACATTTTACATCATTTACACTTCCGGAAGCACGGGAAATCCAAAAGGCGTGCAGATTTCCGCGGCGAATCTTCAAAGCTTCACAGACTGGATTTGTGCAGACTTTCCAGTCAACGGAGGAAAAACATTTTTAAACCAAGCGCCGTTTTCATTTGATTTATCTGTCATGGATCTTTATCCATGCCTTCAATCAGGCGGGACTTTACACTGCGTGACAAAGGATGCTGTAAATAAGCCGAAAATCTTATTCGAAGAGCTGAAGAAGTCCGGGCTGAATGTGTGGACATCAACGCCTTCCTTTGTGCAGATGTGCCTGATGGACCCGGGTTTTTCACAAGACCTGCTGCCAGATGCAGACACATTTATGTTTTGCGGAGAGGTTCTTCCGGTTTCTGTGGCAAATGCGCTGCTTGAGCGTTTTCCGAAAGCGAAAATCTTTAATACGTACGGTCCGACTGAAGCAACAGTGGCTGTCACATCCGTTGAAATTACAAGTGACGTCATCAGCCGCAACGAATCGCTTCCAGTCGGCTTCGCCAAGCCAGATATGAACATTTTCATTATGGATGAACAGGGACAGCCGCTTCCTGAAGGAGAAAAAGGAGAAATCGTCATTGCAGGGCCGAGCGTAAGCCGAGGCTACCTTGGTGAGCCAGAGCTGACGGAAAAAGCTTTTTTCTCTTATGAAGGACAGTGGGCATACCGTACTGGCGATGCTGGCTATATCCAAGATGGTCAGATTTTCTGCCAAGGACGTTTGGATTTCCAAATTAAACTTCACGGCTACCGAATGGAGCTTGAGGAAATCGAGTTCCATGTCAGACAGTCTCAGTACGTTCGTTCTGCTGTTGTGATTCCGTATCAGCCAAACGGAACAGTCGAGTACCTGATCGCTGCTGTTGTGCCTGAGGAGCATGAGTTCCAGAAGGAATTCCAGCTGACAAGCGCCATTAAAAAAGAGCTTGCCGCTTCCCTTCCGGCGTATATGATCCCGAGAAAATTCATCTATCAGGATCACATTCAAATGACGGCCAACGGCAAAATTGACCGGAAGCGCATCGGCGAAGAGGTTCTTGTATGACGCCTTACAGCTCGTTTTTATTCTTTATACTGCTTGGCATTCTTCTTCTGCCGACGATCATTCTCGGCCTGAACGGAAAAAGATTTCAAGCATACAACATGTTCATATCTATCATTATATTGGCTTTAATTTTTTCGCACGACTTACACGGGGTCATCGCACTGTGTCTGTTTACGATATGGCAGGTGCTCCTGATCAGCGGCTATCTGGCGTACCGGCAGAAAGCGAACAGCGGCTTTGTCTTTTGCGGAGCTGTTATCGCGGCGATTCTGCCTTTATTCTTGTCAAAAATATGGCCGTTTCTTTCACACCCGCAGCCGCATCACCCGCCACATAACCTGATCAGCTTTTTAGGGATTTCGTATTTAACCTTTAAAGGCGTTCAGCTGATTATGGAAGCAAGAGACGGTCTGCTGAAGGAACAGCTGCCGCTGCACCGCCTGCTGTATTTCATCCTGTTTTTCCCGACGATTTCCTCCGGTCCGATCGACAGATACCGCCGGTTCGTCAAGGATGAACAGAAGGCTTGGACGAAAGAAGAATACGCCGACCTATTGTATACAGGGATTCATAAGATCTTTATCGGTTTCCTGTACAAGTTTATTATCGGCTATGCAATCAATACGTACTTCATCATGAATCTTCCCGCGATCACGCACAATAAGATTCTTGGGAACCTGCTGTACATGTACGGCTACAGCATGTATTTATTCTTTGATTTCGCCGGCTACACGATGTTTGCCGTCGGGGTCAGCTATATCATGGGCATTAAATCACCGGAAAACTTTAATAAACCGTTTATCAGTAAAAATATTAAAGATTTCTGGAATCGCTGGCATATGTCTCTGTCATTTTGGTTTAGAGATTATGTGTTTATGAGATTCGTATTTTGGATGACAAAGAAAAAGTGGATCAAAAACCGTATGGCTGTCTCAAACATCGGGTATTTCCTGCTGTTTATGCTGATGGGGGTTTGGCACGGGCTTGCGCCGCAATATATCATCTACGGCCTCTATCACGCCGTGCTGATGACGTGTTACAACTTTTTCGAGAAGTGGAATAAGAAATATAAATGGCTGCCGTCCAACCGCTGGACAACCGTTCTCGCTATTGTGATTACGTTCCACTTCGTTTGCTTCGGGTTTTATATTTTCTCAGGAAAATTATTTCATCACCACCATTAAAGGAGATTAGAAAGCTATGGATTTTAAACAAGAGGTATTAGACGTTTTAGCAGAGGTTTGCCAGGATGACATCGTAAAGGAAAATCCTGATATTGAAATTTTTGAAGAAGGTTTGCTTGATTCTTTTGGAACAGTAGAATTGTTGCTTGCGATTGAAAACCGTTTTGATATTTTAGTGCCGATCACTGAATTTGACCGGGATGTTTGGAATACGCCTAACAACATTGTAAATCAGCTGTCTGAGTTGAAATAATGAAAAAGCGTTTTTTCGGTCCAATTATTTTGGCGTTTATTCTATTCGCAGGCGCCATCGCAATTCCATCTTCATGGCTGACAGGCTTCATCACCGATAAACGGGTGAAAGAGTCAGCAACAGCCTTGAACCCAAGTATGTTTCAAGGGCTTTATTTACAAGATCAAATGCTCAAAGATCCGACATATCTTCCGATTTACGGGTCTTCTGAGCTTTCCCGGCTGGACGAGTTCCACCCATCTAATTATTTTCAAGTAAACAATGAGGGGTTCACGCCATACCTTGTCGGCAAAGGCGGGTCCCAGTCATTGATTCATTCTTTAAACTTCGCTGCCCATATGGATCAGCTGAAAGGCAAAAAAATCGTATTCATCGTGTCTCCGCAATGGTTTATTAAGCGCGGGTCTGATGAACAGCATTTCGCCCCGAACTATTCTGCGCTGCAAGGGCTAGATTTGGCATTTAACGAGCAGATCGACCCTGATGTGAAAAAGAAAATGATGAAACGCATGCTGCGCTTTAAGGCCGTGCAAAACGACGCGATTCTTTCCGAGCTGTACAAAGCAATGGTAAACGGCCAGACATGGAAAGCAAACGCGCTGAAGCCGGCGGCAAAAGTCTATTACAGCATGCTGGAAAAGAAAGACATGTATTATTCAGCGACGGAATCATCCGGGCCAAAGCGTTATATCTCGCAGTCAGTAAAGGATAAGTCATGGTCTGAATTAAATAAACTCGCAGATCAATCAGGCAAACGCCACTCCGGATCTAACGATTTTCATATCGACAATCCAGTTTATAAAAAGCTGAAGCCGAAAGTGCCAAAGCTGAAAGGGAAAAACAAAGGAAGATCGTATGCGGTGTCACCGGAATACGGCGACTTTGAAATGATGCTTGATATCCTGAAGGATGCGGGTGCAGAGCCTATGTTTGTCACCATCCCTGTTAACGGAAAATGGTACGACTACACAGGCTTCCCGAAAAAAGGCCGCACCGACTATTACAAAAAAGTGAATAAACAGATTAGAGCGAAGGGCTTCCAGGTTGCTGATTTTTCAGGACATGAATATGACCCGTATTTCATGAAAGATACCATCCACATCGGCTGGAAAGGCTGGGTTTACGTCGATAAAGCAATTGACGAATTTTATAAAACCGGAAAAGTCACTTCATCCTGAGCATCTCGTAGGACGCTGCTGCATATTTCCCGCTAAGATTTGAAATAGTAAAGGAATCACAGCCAACTAGTAAGAGGTGTACATCAATGAAGATGACAGGCAATACGGTTTTAATTACAGGGGGTTCCGCAGGCATTGGGCTTGAACTGGCCAAGCGGCTGCTGGAGCTCGGTAATGAAGTCGTGATTTGCGGACGCAGCGAAGCGCGTCTTACAGAAGCAAAGCAGCAGCTCCCAAACATCCATACAAAGCAATGTGATGTTGCAGACCGTTCGCAGCGGGAAGCATTGTTTGAATGGGCTCTAAAGAAATTTCCGAACCTGAATGTTCTCGTCAATAACGCCGGCATCACAGAGGAGCTTTTTGAGGACGGAGATGAAATTGAACTTAATTTCCAAGCGCCTGTCCATTTATCAGCTCTTTTCACACCTCATTTGATGAAGCAGCCCGACGCGGCAATTGTTCAGGTCACGTCGGGGCTTGCGTTTAACCCGTTAGCTGTTTATCCGGTGTACTGTGCAACAAAAGCGGCGCTTCACTCGTTCTCGCTTACGCTCAGACACCAGCTTCGCGATACGAGCGTGGAAGTGATTGAAATGGCGCCTCCTATGGTGGACACGGGATTAAACCAAAAATCACGCGATAAACAAGGCCTGACATACCGCGGCATTTCAGCTGAAGAATATGTTCAATATTTCTTGGACGGCTTGAAAGAAGGCAAACAAGAGATTACAAATGAACGTGTTGAAGGTCTTCGGAATGCCACTCGCGCCGATTATGACAGGGTGTTCGAACAAATGAACACGCAGGAGAATTAATTTCTCCTGCTTTTTTCTTATGAATTTCTTACAAATTTGAGCAAACCTATTGCGAATATTTGTTGAAGGTATACAATAGAATATAAATTATTTTCAAATAAGTTTGATAATATAAACAATTTAACAGCAGGGAGATTGACCATGACTAAACAAACGATTCGTGTTGAATTGACATCAACCAAAAAACCGAAACCAGATCCAAATCAGCTTTCGTTCGGAAGAGTGTTTACAGACCACATGTTTGTAATGGACTACGCGGCGGATAAAGGATGGTACGACCCAAGAATCATTCCTTATCAATCTATTTCAATGGACCCAGCGGCAATGGTATATCACTACGGCCAAACCGTGTTTGAAGGGTTAAAGGCTTACGTATCAGAGGATGACCATGTCCTGCTTTTCAGACCGGAAAAAAATATGGAGCGCCTGAATCAATCAAACGACCGCCTCTGCATCCCGCAAATCGATGAAGAACAGGTTCTCGAAGGCTTAAAACAGCTTGTTGCGATCGATAAAGACTGGATTCCGAATACGGAGGGCACGTCCCTTTATATCCGTCCGTTCATCATCGCCACCGAGCCTTTCCTTGGTGTTGCGGCATCTCATACGTATAAGCTCTTTATCATTCTTTCTCCGGTCGGCTCATATTACAAAGAAGGCATCAAGCCGGTCAAAATCGCTGTTGAAAGTGAATTTGTCCGTGCGGTAAAAGGCGGAACGGGAAATGCCAAAACCGCAGGGAACTACGCTTCAAGCTTAAAAGCGCAGCAGGTAGCCGAAGAGAAAGGATTTTCTCAAGTACTCTGGCTGGACGGGATTGAAAAGAAATACATCGAAGAAGTCGGAAGCATGAACATCTTCTTCAAAATCAACGGTGAAATTGTAACGCCAATGTTGAACGGAAGCATCCTGGAAGGCATTACGCGCAATTCCGTCATCGCCTTGCTTAAGCATTGGGGCCTTTCCGTTTCAGAACGGAAAATTGCGATCGATGAGGTCATCCAAGCCCATAAAGACGGCATCCTTGAAGAAGCCTTCGGAACCGGTACAGCTGCTGTTATTTCCCCGGTCGGTGAGCTGATCTGGCAGGATGAAACACTATCGATTAACAACGGTGAAACAGGAGAAATCGCAAAAAAACTATATGACACGATTACAGGCATTCAAAAAGGCACTGTCGCGGATGAATTCGGATGGACGACTGAAGTTGCAGCGCTGACTGAAAGCAAATAAGAAAAAAACCGGCCACTGAGGACCGGCTTTTTTACGCTTCAATTTTGTTAAAGAACTGCGGCAGGTACGCTTTGTGCGCCTCCAGCATTTCGTCTAAAATCTGTTTAGCCACAGTATCGGATGGAACGAGCGGGTTAATCGTCATGGCGAGGAGTGCTGTTTGATAGTCGCCTGTGACCGCCGCTTCTGCCGCGACACGCTCAAAGGATTTGATTTGCTGAACGAGGCCCCGGACAGACACTGGCAAGTCGCCGACAGCTATTGGCTTAGGGCCGTTTTTCGTCATCACGCAGTTCACTTCAACCGCGGAATCGTCTGGGATGCTGGCGATTGCGCCGTTATTGACCGTGTTCACCGGCTGAATGTCGTGTTTATCATTGTAAATGGAGCTGATCAAGTTACACGCTGCATCGCTGTAGTAAGCACCGCCCCGTTTTTCCAGCTGCGGCGGTTTGATCGCAAGGTTCGGATTTTTGTAAAGTTCGAACAGCTCTTTTTCGACCTTCTGCACAACTTCAGCGCGGGTGCCTTCCGTTTGTGATGCTTCCAGTTCATGCTCCAGCATCTCTTTTGTTTTGAAATAGTAACGGTGGTAGCCGCAAGGGATGATATCGAGCGCTTTTAAAAAGTCCGGCTCCCACTCTGCTCCTGAGATGTTTTTCATCGTCATTGCGTTTTTCGGATCACCCATCGCTTCGATTACTTGATCCTTCACACTTACGCCGTCCAAGAAAACATCCAGTCCGAACACCATGTGATTTAATCCGGCGAATTGGACTTCTACGCGGTTCACATCTACGTCAAGCGCTTTGGCCACACCCATTTTGATGCCGATCGGAACGTTACAGAGACCGACGACTTTCTTCAGGTTAGAGTAGCGAAGCAAGGCCTCTGTCACCATGCCGGCAGGGTTTGTGAAATTGACGAGCCATGCGTTCGGGCAGAGCTCTTCGATATCCTTTGCGATCTCAAGGATGACCGGAATCGTTCGCAACCCTTTAAACAGGCCTCCCGGGCCGTTCGTTTCCTGGCCGATGACGTCATATTTTAATGGGATGCGTTCATCCTTAGCTCTTGCCTGCAGAAGCCCGACACGGAATTGAGTCGTGACAAAGTCTGCGTCTTTCAGCGCTTTTCTCCGGTCGAGCGTAAGGTGAATGTCGATCGGGACGCCGGCTTTTTCAACCATCCGTTTGGCGAGCGTGCCGACAATATTCAGCTTTTCTTCGCCCTCAGGGATATCGACGAGCCATAATTCACGGACAGGCAGCTCATCATACCGTTTAATGAACCCTTCCACGAGCTCTGGCGTGTAGCTTGAACCTCCGCCAATCGTTACAATCTTCAATCCTTTTGTCATATGCTTGCTCCCCTTTGCTCAGTGATTTTTTCATATAACTCAATGAACTCCGCCGCCAGATCCTTCACTGTCATCGCATTCATTAAATGATCCTGTGCATGCACCATCAGAAGCGTCATTTCCGTTTTTTCTCCGCCCGCTTCATTTTGGATCAGCTCTGTCTGATAATGATGGGCTTTTGTTAATTCTTCTGCCGACTCTTGAAGCTTTTTCCGCGCTTCTTCTGCGTCACCGCTTTTCGCAGCGGCAATGGCCTCCATTGCCGAGCTCCTTCCGTTTCCTCCGTGAAGGATAATTTGAAAAATGATTTGCTCCATATTCTCATTCACGCGATTCACTTCCTTTCTCTACAGAGCCGCTTCTTTGTCATCTGATGCTGCAGGCGTTTGGACGAGCTCCAGATCGTTTTCTTCTTTCAGCTTCTGTTTATCCCACATTCTAAAGAACGGGTAGTAGACAACAAAGGATACGGCGATATTAATGGCTTGCATGACCGCACCTGAGACTTTTCCCCCTGTCGCCAGATAGCCTGAAAAGATCGGCGGCATGGTCCATGGAACTGCGATACCCGCCGGTTTGGCAACAAGTCCGGTGCTCATTCCGATGTATGTGAGTGTCACTGTGACTAGCGGCGTGATGATAAACGGAAGTAAGAGCATCGGGTTCATGACGATCGGCATTCCGAAAATAATCGGTTCGTTAATATTGAAGATGGCCGGCCCGATCGCAAGCTTTCCGAGCTGCTTCATTTGTTTGCTTCGGGCGCGCAGGAACATCGTGACAACCAGTGCCAAAGTGGCTCCGCTTCCGCCGATATTAATCCAGATATCAAAAAACTGCTGGGTGAAAATCTTAGGCAGCTCCTCACCCGCTTGGAACGCGATCCTATTGGCATCCATGGCGCCGTACCAAATCGGTGCCATGACGCCGCCGACAATGTTGGCGCCGTGAAGGCCGCAGGCCCATAAAAGCATTTTGACGGCTTCTGCGACAAGGCTGCCTCCGAGGCTTCCGCCAAGAATGGAAAGCGGCGTTCCCAGTAAAACGCTTACAATATTATGAAGGCTTTCAAACGGTGTCGCTTCAACAATCAGACGGGCTGCCCAAATCAGGAAGATGACGGCAAAGCCGGGGATTAACGCGACAAATGACTTGCTGACTGCCGGCGGAACGCCGTCCGGCATTTTGAAGACCAAATTGCGCTGGATAATGAGGCGGTAAATCTCTGTTGATACCATCGCGATAATCATGGCGACAAACAGGCCTTTGCTTCCCATGAGTGAAAGCGGAATCCCGCCGCCAACCATAATCTCTTTCGTCGAACCATCAGGCGTAAACGGCACTTGATACGGTGTCGCTAACAAAAATGCCGCAAGTGAAATAGCTCCGGCCGACAAGGCATCAACACCGTATTTCTCGGCGAGCCGGTAGGCGATGCCGAACGCGGCGACCAGACCCATAATTTCAAAGGTGGCGTCAACTGGGTAGGCCAGCTTTTCAGACCAGGCGCTGCCAAACGTTTTTGCCATAAACTCAGCGTATCCCGGGATCGGGAGGTTGCCGATGATGAGGAAAAAGGAACCGATGATAATCAGCGGCATCGTAAGGATGATACCGTCACGCAGCGCCTGCAAATGGCGCTGTCCCGCAATTCTTCCCGCTATAGGCATGACCTTTTCTTCTAAGATCTGATTGACTTTATTCACATAGCCCGCCCCTCTCTATGACACATGTCCAAGCTGTTCAGCTGATTTCAGCACTTCTGCCCCGTTGCACGTGCCATAATGGACGGTATTAATGACGTCTACCGGAACCCCCTTTGACTCTCCTAGTTTTTTCAGCTGCGGAAGCATATAACGGACTTGCGGGCCGAGAAGCAATACATCCGCTTTATCAATATGATTTTGTACAGAATCACCTGAAACTGCCCAAATGGTATAGTCTTTTCCTTGTTCCTGCGCACTTTTTTCCATCTTGCTCACCAGTAAGCTAGTAGACATGCCTGCTGCACAAACGAGTAATATATTCATGTAAAAGACCCCCTAAAGTTTGATCAATTTTGTCATGTCCTGTTGTTGATATCATCATATTATGAAATCGCTTTCATAAACACTCAAGGTTTTTCCGCAGGAAACGGAAAAAAGGTATATACAGGCTGTCAGTTCAGCATTTTTTGGTCAAACACATCCGAAAGCTCTTGATACGAACGGCATTTGATCAGTTGGTTCACCGCCGCCGGGTCATCCAAAATGCTGCCAAGCAGTTTATACATGCTTTGCAAATCCGCTTTGTTCTCCTTTTCGACACAAAGCAAACAGACAAATTGAACACGCTGATTCTCCCAATCTATCGGTTTTTTGAGCGTACAAACGGCCCAAAATGTTGTTTTTGTCTGCGGAACGAGCGGGTGCGGTATGGCAACAAGATTGCCAAAGCACGTTGGCGACATATCTTCTCTTTCAAAAATGGATTCTATGATTTCTTTTTCGGCATAGCCGCAATCAACTGCTTTCTGCCCTAAAAATTGAATCACTTCCTCTTTTGAGCGCAGATCCTTCTGGAAAAACACGAGTTCTTTTTTCAGGTAGCGGGCTGCTTTTTCTTTTTCATCACTCAGAATGGATTCGATTTTTATAAAGTCGGTTCCGCCCAAGAGTGTGTTGACCTTCAGCACTGGTACAGGGAGCTCTTTTTTGATCGGGATGGTGCTGATGACAAAATCAATGGATTCATAGGACATCTGGTCAAGACTGTAATACTCAGCAGTTCCTAGAATATCGAGCCGTTTGCCGAAATTGGAGCGGAGTTTTTCACACAGTAGCTGAGCGCTCCCGGCACCTGATGCGCACACAATGATACAGCGCTTCGGCGGGCTTTCTGTTTTTTTCCGTTCAATCGCGGCGCCAAAGTGGAGGGCCAAATAACCAATTTCATTTTCATGAATGTCGATGCCCGTTTGTTCCTTTATCACCATTCCGGCAACGATCCCGGCTTCAAAAGCGAGAGGATAGTGTTCCTTGATCGCTGCCAGCATCGGATTTCTCAGGTTCATGCCGTATCGGTTGCGGCTGATCGCCGGCTTTATATGGAGCGCTAAGCCGATTTTCAGCTCTTTGTCATGCAGGATGCCGAGCTTCAGTTCCCGATCAACGGCCTTTATCATAGCAAATGTCAGCTGATCGATTTCTGCGTCTATTGAAAATGTATCCTCCCCGCATTGTGGTTGTGTCATTCGCTTTGTGCCGAGGAGATGCATGGCGATATAGGCCGTCTCGTCTTTCGGAAACGTAACGGCAAGTGCTGATTCCAGCTCTTTTACGATGGCTTCGGCAGCCAGGTATTCTTTTTGATGCAGGATATGATCCATATCTTCCGGGAAAAGAGATACGTAGTTTTCCGTTCTGATCCGTTTACAAGCGATGGCAATATGGATGATGAGGTTATTCAGTCCTAAGTTAGACAGAGGGATGCGGTCGTTTTTGATTTTTTTCAGGATGGCTGAACGGATGATTTCGATTTCTTCATCTGGCAATATATCAGCCTTTTCATTCAGAACATCAATCTCTGTTTCTCTTTCATCGACAATGTACTCTGCCATACAGTACCTCATCTGGACCTCGTCCCCGCGCAGCTTGAAGCCGTAATTCGGGCGTGTTTCCATGACGATGCGATAGGGCAGAAGACGTTTCTTTACTTCTTTTAAATCCGTTTGGAGTGTAGATTTTGAGATAAATAGTTCTTCAGCCAATTCATCGAGCTTGAGGTAATGCTCCGCCAGCAGCAGACGTTTCATGAGATAGGCCATTCTCTCCTCCGGCAACACCGGCAGGCCCTTTTTTTGCTGAAATACATCTTGCAGCAGCATTCTGAATGTCTGCTCGTCGTGAATGCGGAGTTTGTAACCAGAGCCTCTTACCGATTGGACAAAGGCACCATGACCGCTTAGCACGCCTTGCAATTCCTTTATATCATTGCGGACCGTCCGCGTCGTCACGTTTAATTGCGCGGCAAAAAACGAGCTTGTCACCGGGGCTTCAGCCGCCATCAGCAAGCGCAAAATATCACGAAGTCGCCCATGAAGCATGAGAAAAACCTCCTATCAAGTAGATGCAGGGATAAAGTGAATAGGCAGAAAGGATGATGAAGGAATGCGAAATGTATATAAATTCTATAATGGGGCGAATGGCAAGTCAATGAACATCGGAGGGACAAGAGGGAAAACTGACCCATAAAAAAACAGCCGGATTCAGCCGGCTGTTCGGGAAGCGGACATGTTCTTTTGTTTAGACGCCTTGCGATCCTTCATGATTTTTCGAACAATCGGGTAAATGACCGGCGCCCATTTGATAACGGTTTTGATCATCTTTTTCAAAGCTCCGATTCTCCCTTCTTTTTTCTCAACCATTCCCCTGATTGCCTTTTGCTTAAACATGCTAACGTGACACGTACCTGTTTCCCGTCACCCAGAAACGCCACGGATAATCGCGCGCCTCTCCGCTGTTGTCAATGCCGATGCGCGGTCCGGTAGAAATCTCTTCCGGTGTGTACCCGCTTTCAATGTAAAGCGGCTGTTCCGTGATCCAGCGTCCATAGTCATTCATCGTGACGCCAAGCGCTTTCGTCAGCTTTCCGGGCCCGTTTGTCCATTCCCTCGGACGCCGGCCCGGCCTTCTCTCCTCCATTAACAGCTGGCCTTCATGAGGCTCAATCGCCCTGATTAATACCGCTTGCGGAACATCCACTTCTGCGGCAACGACATTCAGCAACGTATGGGTGTGCATCACGTATGTATACACTCGTCCGGCTTCCGCAAACATAACCTCAGTCCGCTTCGTCCGGCGGTTGTTAAAGCTGTGGGCCGCTCTGTCTCCGGCGCCCATATAGGCCTCTGTTTCCACAATATAGCCTGACGCTGTGCCCTCATCTGTTTCTTTTACCAGAAGGCAGCCAAGAAGCGACGGGGCAAGCTCAAGAGCGGTTTTTTGATAAAACGTGATGGGCAGCGGATCTTTTTCTCTTGTCACGAATCGAACTCTCCTTTTACCGATTTTTGTCCATTGTACCATTCCCGAAGCAGCTGAAAAAAAACGGCTGTTTTAAAATCTTTCCATTCAGGGAATATTGTTACCGTTAAAAAAGGAGGGTCAACCAATGAATGATGATCATCAGAAAAAACATCACGGAACAAATGCCCAAAGCAGCGAGGATACGCTTTCTCATAAGACGTCCGGGAAAAACGAGTCAGAGGATACCTTAACGAACAGACAGGGGCACCCTGTCACTGACAACCAAAATGTAAGAACTGTCGGGAATAGAGGGCCTACAACACTTGAGAACTATGATTTTCTCGAAAAAATCAGTCACTTTGACCGTGAACGCATTCCTGAGCGGGTTGTTCATGCCAGAGGAGCGGGTGCACACGGATATTTTGAAGCGTACGGAAGCTTTGGAGACGAACCGATTTCAAAATACACCCGGGCTAAGCTCTTTCAGGAAAAAGGCAAGAAAACACCGGCATTTGTCCGTTTTTCTACGGTGAATCATGGAAAACACTCACCTGAAACATTGAGAGACCCGCGCGGTTTTGCCGTTAAGCTTTATACCGACGACGGAAACTGGGATTTAGTCGGGAACAACCTGAAAATCTTTTTTATCCGCGACCCGCTGAAATTTCCGGATCTGGTGCACGCATTTCAGCCTGATCCAGTGACCAACATCCAAGATGGTGAACGTATTTTCGACTTCATTTCTCAGTCTCCTGAAGCGACACATATGATCACCTTCTTGTTTTCGCCTTGGGGCATCCCAGCCAACTACAGGCAAATGCAGGGTTCAGGTGTACACGCCTATAAGTGGGTGAATGAGGAAGGCAAGGCCGTTCTCGTGAAATACCATTTCGAACCGAAGCAGGGCATCCGCAACCTGACACAGAAGGAAGCGGAAGAGATTCAAGGAAAAAACTTTAACCATGCCACACAGGATTTATATGACGCAATTGAAAATGGAGATTATCCGGAGTGGGAAGTGTATGCCCAAATTATGAGCGATGATGAGCATCCCGAACTGGACTTTGACCCGCTCGATCCGACAAAACTGTGGTATAAAGACGATTTCCCATGGAAGCCGATCGGCAAATTGGTGCTTAATAAAAACCCGGAAAACTACCATGCGGAAGTGGAGCAAGTTTCTTTCGGAACGGGAGTGCTTGTTGACGGACTTGATTTCTCAGATGATAAGCTGCTTCAGGGCCGGACGTTTGCCTACTCTGATACGCAGCGCTACCGTGTAGGCGCAAATTACCTACAGCTTCCGATCAACTCGCCGAAAAAGCATGTCGCCACCAACCAGGAAGGCGGGCAAATGCAATATCGGGTGGATAGAGCAGAAGGCCAAAATCCGCACGTCAACTATGAGCCCTCCATTATGGGCGGGCTGAAAGAAGCGAAGCAGGATGGAAAAGATCATACGCCACATGTCGAGGGCGATGTAAAGCGCGAGGCGATCGACAGAACGAACAACTTCGGACAGGCCGGAGAAACGTACCGGAGATTTACTGAATTTGAACGGAACGAATTGATCACGAACCTGGTTAATACGCTTTCTACATGCCGCAAAGAAATCCAGGATCAGATGATTGAGAATTTCACAAAAGCTGATCCGGACTACGGGAAACGCGTGGCAGAAGGACTGAAAAAGGCCTCCGAGAACAACAGCAACGGACCGATCGGCACAACAGAAACGGAACAGGCTACAAAACAAGCTGAACAGGAAAGCCATCCGTCTGACCCATATTAAAAACAGCGAACAGGACTTTTTTGAAGTCCTGTTTTTTTATTTTTCTATTGAAACGCTTTCAGCAGTTGTGTTGTACTGGAAGGAAAGGGGTGGAGAGAAACGATGGAATTACAGCAGGATATGATTCCTCAGAAAAAAACAATCGGCGCTTTAGATCACGCCGTTTTTTTATGCATGGTATTTTGTTTTTGGTTTTCAGGCTATATTTATGTGCCTGTATTCAGCCTGTATTTGGAGGATCTGCAATTTTCATACGGCGCAATCGGCATCATCCTCGGCAGCTACGGGGTCACGCAAATCCTTCTGCGATTCCCGCTCGGCCTTCTGTCAGACATCCTGTTTTCTCTGCGCAAGCAATTGTTAATTGCCGGGTTTGGGTTTTCCGTCCTCAGCAGTCTGCTTTTTCTGATGTTTGACTCTTTCCTCTTCGTGCTGGCCGCGCGGCTGTTTGCGGGGATAACCGCTTCTATGTGGGTAATGGCGACCATTTTATACGCGCACTATTTCAACAATAGCAATGCGTCAAAAGCAATGGGCATCATGCAGTTTTTCACCGTCATGCCTCAGTTTGTCAGCATTGTGTTCTGCGGGCTTGCGGCAGCCCATTTAGGCAGGCAGGTCCCGTTTTGGATGGCGCTGGCAGCCTCGGCCGCCGGTCTGGTGATATGCTGCTTTATTAAAGACCCGTCGGCTTCTCCAGTGAACCGCGACACAATTCGTGTGCAGCAATACATCAAAGACACATTGCGGCTGCCGAAGCTGAAGCTTTTCACCATCCTCTCTATGACAGCTCATGCGGTGTTATTTATGACAGTGTTTGGATTTACGCCGCTTTTCATTAATCAGCTCGGAATGGGTGATGCGGAGCTGCTTTGGGTGATGAGCGCTTTTTTCCTCCCTCACGCAGCCGCCACACTAAGCTTTGTGTTTCTGCGCTTCACAAGCCGAATTGCTTACTTCGTGATGCTCATCAGTTTTGCTGTCACCGGAGTCTGTTTGCTATTCGTTCCTTTTTCAGCTACATTGTTCACGGTTTGCATCACACACGCCTGCATCGGTCTGGCGCTCGGTTTCGTATTTCCTTTGCTGCTAAGCCGTGTCGTCGATATCAGTTCTGCCCGTTTGAAAATGTCAGTGATGGGGTTTTATCAATCGTTTTATGCGCTGGGCATCTTCCTCGGACCCCTTCTTGCCGGAAAAACCGCACAGCTTTTCGGGCTTGCGGAGGTTTTTTATGGAGCCGGGTTACTGGCATTTGCCGCCTTTCTTGTGATGCTCGTGAAAATGCGTAACATGATTAATTAATAGCTTTCATACCGCCGGAAGCGCCACACAGAAAACATGGCCAGAAGCATGATGCACAAAATGGAGAATGTGAGCGACCATCCAAAGAAATCCGCTCTCTCTCCATGAAGAAGGATATGCTCCGCCTGCTTGCAAAGCGCAGCCGGAAGCCATTTCGCACCATCAGGAAATAGCGAAACAGCAAAGGAAACTGCAGCTGTCAGCCCGATACCGGAAGCCGCAGCTGCTCCGAGAGACCGAAACATCGTGCTTCCGGCAAGGCCAGCAGTCACAATAAACATGATCCAAAGAGCGTAAAGTCCAAGGCTTGCGGCAAAACGGCTGAATGATGTGTCCTCAAACAGCAGCCAGATGTAATAATAAGCAAGCCCGTATCCAGCTGCAAACGACGCGATGCCGATCACGCTTTGGGTGAGCCATTTGCTCACGATATAATGGGCTGCAGTCACAGGCCGCGACATGATCAGCGACGTTACGCCTTGATTTCTTTCATTTGCTACGCTGCCCATAACGCTGAAAATGATCAGAGCCATGCCAAGCGTGTTAAATTGGGAAAGCGTGCTGACCATCACTTCAGACCCGGAAGGCATCGTAAAACTGATTTTCATGCCGTCAGGAAGGTTTCCTCCGTGTTCAATGATTTCTGGCATATAATAAATGGTCAGCGGCTGTGTGAGCCCTACGATCATCATCGCAATCGGCAGCCAGATCAGCTTGCCGCTTTTCCACCCTTCCAGCCATTCTTTCTGCAATAACGTCATCATCACCTTCATGCGTGCACCACCTTTAGATAGACGTCTTCAAGAGACTCCGTTTTCTGTTCAAAACGGGTGACGGTCAATCCCGTTCGGATACAATCACTCAACAATGTCCGGCCAGCTTGTATATCTGGCAGTTCGAAAACAGCTTGGGACGGATTCATATAGACAATAGCTGATACGTAAGGCTTCTCTTCAAGCCAGCCCTTCAGTTTCTCTTTTACAGTAAGAGTGAAAACGTTCGTTTGATGCTGTTTTTTCAGCTGCTGTAACGCCCCTTTCCATGAAACTTCTCCGTTTTTCATGATCACCACCTGATCACACACCTGCTCCGCATCGTGCAAAACGTGTGTAGAGAACAGAACAGCCATATGCTTCTTCAGCTCCCGCATCACGTCCAGCACCTCGAACCGTCCTGACGGATCAAGTGCAGAAACCGGTTCATCCAATATCAAAAGCTTCGGTTTATGGAGCAGGGCCTGTGCCAGACCAAGTCTTTGCTTCATGCCGCCTGAAAAGCCGCCGATCCTTTTGTGCGCGGATTCCTGCAAGCCGACAAATTCCAGCATCCCGCCGATTTCCTCTTGGCATTTTTTCTTCGAAAGACCGGACAGTCTTCCGGCAAATGTTAAAAATTCGTTTGCGGTCATCCATGAATAAAAAGCAGGATACTGCGGGAGGTACCCAATCAAATGCCGGTCCGGCTTTTTCTCCCCTAACAGCTTGATGGTTCCAGAGGTTGGCGAAAGCAGCCCGGCCAGCATTTGCAGCGTTGTGGTTTTACCTGCTCCATTAGGGCCTAATAGTGCGACACACTCGTTTTCATTCACGTGAAAACTGACATTCTTTACAGCCCGATGATGCCGATACGATTTACATAATGACTCAATAGACAGCATGCCCGCTCACCTTTGCTTTCTGCCGACGGTAAAAAATAAAATCGGCCCGATAATATTGATACATACAATGATTGCAGCCCACATCCACTTTGGCCCGTTTGTCCGCTCTTCCTTTATACAGCTGATGAGAGCGAATACCGCCAGCACAAGCTGCAATACAATCAGCGGCAAAATCATTTCCCAAGAAATATTCATTGCTTGATCCCCCTTTTCTTCCGGTCCGGCCTAATGACAAAAAAGTAATAACAAATCAGAGGCATCGGTGCTGTAATCAATCCGACAATCCCCCATACCCATGCCATGCGATTACGTTTTTTCGCATCAATAAATAAAAAGATCCCCTGTGCCAATACGATGAGATAAGCCGCAACCATGATGACAATTTCTGTTTGTGTCATCGGCGCTCCACCTCGCATTCACCGAAATGTCTTTTTTTCTCAGCCGCAATCAAAATCGGCAAAACAGCAAGCACACAAACCTGAAGCACGATAAACACAGCGGGAGCTTGAGTGAATGCCAGGATTGCCGCACTCACAACCATCAGCGCACAGAATACAAATAAGATGATCTCTTTCATCAGTTTTTTTCTGCGTTCAGCTTTCATTTGTAACAGCTGGTAAAGCAGTTCTTTTTGATCTGGTATAGAGGGATTGGCTGTTTGATCAATTTTCTGCAATTCTGATTTGAAATGAATTGAAAGCTTTTCTTTATTCATCGTTCCACTCCTTTCTGATTTGCTGGAGCCCTTTATGAACTCTGGACTTCACCGTGCCTTCCTTGATCTGCAGCATCAGCCCGATTTCGGCGTAGGTATAGCCGTAGTAATGCCTTAATAAAACTGGCGTGCGCAATTTAGGATCCAGCTTTGAAAACATATCCAGCGTTTCGCTCCATTCTCCCCCTTTCACTGACACGTCCCACTTGATCTTGCGGATTGTTTCCTCCGTAACTGCCTGATTCCGTTTCCATTCTCTCTTTCTCTTTTTCTGGTGATCGAGATAGAGCCTGGATGCTATAGAAATCAGCCACGTGGAGAATTTGGAACGGCCTTGGAAGCTTCTTAAATGAATGTACCCTTTCAGAAAGGTTTCCTGAACAAGCTCCTCGCTGAGGTCAGGATGAAGGGAAAGTTTTAACAAGTATTTATATAAAAAAGAATAATGATAGTGGAAAAGGGCTGTAAACGCCTCGTCGTTTCCCTCTTTCGCCTGCTGAATCAGCTGCTGTTCTTCATGTGTATCCAATGGCCGCGATCCCCCCTTTTTTTGTTTTTCTGCCTTATAAGACGACACCGGATTCAAAAGCGTTCAGCTTTTTTACAATTCTTTTCAGCCATTGACAGATCAGGCTTCCCGACCGTTTGGCTGCACATCCTCATTTGTAAACCCCCTCATAGTCTGTTAAGCTATGACTTTATGTCGATTTTAAAAAAACATCCAATATGGAGGACGATGCATTGAAAGTAGAAAGGCGAACGATTGAATATATTCCGAATGAAGAAAGACATGGTAAAGCGAAAGATTTATTTCCCGTATGGTTCGGGGCTAATATGCATATCACCACGTTAGTGACTGGCACGATTCCCGTTGCAATGGGACTTAATCTGTTTTGGAGTGTTGCCGCTATTATTTGCGGAACCTTAATCGGTGCCATATTTATGGCGTCTCATTCCGCGCAAGGCCCTCAGCTTGGCATCCCGCAAATGATTCAAAGCCGTGCCCAATTCGGCGTAATTGGAGCGATTCTTCCCCTCTTCCTAGTCATGTTTATCTACCTTGGTTTCTTCGCAAGCAGTACGATTCTGGCGGCTGGAACCTTAAGCAGCTTTGTTCCCATCCCGGGATCATGGAGCATTATAGGCTTAAGCGCCGTATGTTTTTTACTCACCATTTTCGGCCATGATTTGATTCACAAAATGCAAAAAATCCTTTCTTGGACCTCTTTTGCTGTATTTTTTGCTGCAACGATACTCATTTTTCAATTGCCGATTCCGACAGGCAGCTGGATTCCCGGAGCGGTTGATCTGCCAATTTTCTTGGTGGCGGTCAGCGCAGTCGCGACGTGGCAGCTGGCCTATGCGCCGTATGTTGCCGATTATTCAAGATATCTGCCAGTTCAAACGCCGGCGTCCAAAACGTTTTGGTACAGCTATGCAGGTACATCTGTCAGCTCCATCTGGATGATGCTGCTCGGCGCTTTGCTGACGACGGCACTTCCTGACTTTACGACAAACTCAGGCAGCCAGATTGTCCAATTGTTCGGCCCCTTCTCATTCATTATGCTGATCATTGTGTTATTTGGGCAAATGGCGATCAATGTCTTTAACCTGTATGGGGCTTTCATGTCCACGACAACAACGCTTGAGCCGTTTCTGAAATTAAAGGTCACACCCAAAGTCAGAATCATCATGATCCTTGGCGTCACGCTCGTCGGCACTGTCTTAAGCCTTCTCGGGCAAAGCAATTTTATGGAGCTGTTTTTGAATTTTATCTTTTTCATCAGTTATTTCTTAATTCCGTGGACGGCAATCAATCTAGTCGATTACTACTTCGTCCGCCACGGAAAGTATCAAGTCAAAGCCATGTTCGATGTGAACGGGCCTTACGGAAAAGTCAATTGGATCACCACGATTGCGTTCGTTCTGTCCATCTTGCTGGAAATCCCGTTTATCAATACATCCTTTTACATCGGACCGCTGGCCAAAATGTTTGGCGGCGGAGACATTGCATGGATTGTCGGCTTGGCCGTTCCTTCTGTTCTTTATTATGTATTGATGAAACCGCGTCTGAAAAAACGAGCAGGTTATCAAGAAAAGCTGTCTTCTCTATGAAGACAGCTTTTTATCATTCAAATCGCTTCCACACGCGAGGCAGCATGTCAGAAAGCTCATGAGCGAGCAGCGTATGGGCGGAGTGCTCGTCTGTCCAGAGCTCGGCGCACGCACCGTGCAGATAAACCGCGTTTAATATGGCATGCTTCGGATTTTTATGGCAGCAGAGCATGCCTAATATCATACCGGTCAGTGTGTCACCGGTGCCGCCCTTGGCGAGTGCCCCGTTTCCGGTTGGGTTGTGCCAGCAATCACCATCGGGAAACGCGATAACGGTTTGATTTCCTTTTAACACAATGACAGCCTGAAGCTGAGCCGCCCATTCCTTTGCGTATTCCGCTCTTTTGTTTTGTAATTCTTTCACCGGCACCCCTGTCATGCGGGAAAACTCACCCGGGTGCGGCGTGAGGATGACGGGCGCCTCCCGTTTCGGATACGTGCGCTTCGCCAGCGCTCCGGCATCCAAAATAACGGGGCAATCCGCCGCAAGCACATGATCAACTGCCTGCTGTACGCTTTCAGTTTGCGGAAGCCCTGATCCGATGGCGATGGCCCGGTACGTCTCTTCAAGCTGAGCGTCCGCTGCTTTTTGCCAGCCGTCACGCCAATAGGTCGCCTCGGGCAAAACAGGAACAATCAGCGGGATCACGCTTTCAGACGTGCCGATGACAAGCTTTCCGAGACCGCTCCGCATCGCCCCCAGCCCCGCAAGAAGCGCTGCGCCCGGCATGTCGTCGCTTCCCGCCAGCAGCAAAGCCGTACCGTACGTTCCTTTATGGCTCTCCGCATCTCTTTCAGGGAGCGAGGCTCTCACATGCTCTTCCGTCCAAATTGGCACATTCATCTCTATCCCTCCTCTGCTTTCTCTTCCTATTTTTCCTGTACCTTCTTTATTTCAAACAAAAAAATGACAGCCTCAGGGGCTGTCTTCCAGATTGTTGACAAAATCCTAAAACGGTTTTTGTTTTAGGATTTTGTCATCTTTTCAGCGTGATTGAAAACCCTTGAAGTCTAGGAAGGACGAGCATTGGAGCGGAGCGAATGTTATAATTCGTGAGCACCAACGCGCAGGACTGACAACGAATGCGAGGGTTTGTCGACACGCTGAAAGACAGCCTCAGGGGCTGTCTTCTATTTTACAGGAACGTCAAGATGATACAGGCGGCGATACCGTTCATTTGCCGCCAGCAGTTCCTTATGCGTTCCTTCCATTTCCGTTTTTCCGTTTTCGAGAAACACGATTTTATCGGCCGCTTCCACTCCAGCGAGGTGGTGCGTAATCCATAGAATCGTTTTTCCTTTCAGCACTTCAAACACCGTTTCCATCAGCTCGCGTTCGGTGATGGGGTCGAGGCCGACTGTCGGCTCATCGAGAATGATGATCGGCGTATCCTGCAGCAAAATCCGGGCGAGTGCGATCCGCTGCCGCTCTCCACCGGAAAACCGGATGCCGGTTTCCTGAACAGAGGTATGATATCCGTCAGGCAGTGACTCGATGTAGTCATGCAGCTTCACCTGTTTAGCGGCGCGGCGCACATCCTCGTCGCTTGCTTCTCCGTTTCCAAGCCTGATGTTGTTTAGAATGCTTGTATCAAAGAGGTGCGGTTTTTGATTTAACACGGCCACCGCATCAGCAATCTGATCCTTTAACAGCGCTGTCTCCACTCCGTTTAACGTTACAGTTCCTGAGTCCGGTTTTAAAGCGCCCTCGATTAATGCGAGGGACGTTGATTTCCCAGACCCGCTCCGGCCGAGCAGCGCCATTTTTTCTCCTTGGCGCAGCGTAAAGGAAAAGTTGTGCAGCACTTGGCTGCTGTCGTCATAAGAAAACGTCACATCACGAAAGGACAGTGTGACATCTTGGAGATCGAGCGTTTCAGCCGCTGATTCTGTTTGTGACGCCTCCGGCTGAGGAGCAACCTTGTTCATGCGTCTGATGGAATCCTGATAGCCGGGCACTTCACCCAAGGCATCAGAAAGCGGCAGAAAGGCTTCCGTCAGCGGGAACACCACAAGCACAAAAGCCGCAATCATCGTTTTGGACAGTTCACCGTCTGTATGCTGACCCGCCGTCCAAAATAACATCAGCAAAATAAGGCCGGCGACAAGGCATTGCGCGGCAAAGTCCCGCCATCTTGTAAAGCGTTGTTTTTTCCGTTCAAGCTCAAACCAATCATGTTCCTCTTTTTCATAGGAATCAATAAACGCATGCCGGCGTCCGCTGAACATCCAGTCGCTGACACCCATCACAGCATCTGTCAAACGGCTGTACAGCATATTCCGCCCGCTTTTCAGCTTCGCATTCTTCGCTCTTGTCACGAGCAAAGACACTACCGGAAACAGTACAACAAGAACAAACAAATAAAGCGCAAGCAATATGGCAAACGGCCAAGAGAAGAACCCAAGCGCAATCACTGAAACAGCATACAGGAGCAAGGCTGAGATCGCAGGAAAAATCGTTTTTAAGAAGGCATCCTGCAAATGCTCAATATCCTCAGACAAAATGCCGAGCATATCCCCCGTGCGAAAACGGGAACGCAGCATCAAGGCACCCGGCTCAAGCATGTTGTAAAGGCGGACGCGCATGTCGGACACGATTTTCAAAATGATGTGATGGCCGACGAGGCGTTCCACATATCGTGACACAGACCGCGCGATCCCAAAGGTGCGCACAGCGACAATCGGCACATAAATAAGCAGGATGTTTTCCGGCCTTGTCGCCGCCTTAGAAATCAAAAACCCTGAGGTGAACATGAGAAAAGCAGCAGAAAAAATTGTCACCGCGCCCAAAAAGATAACCAGAACGAACAGGCGGGCATTTTGCTTGATATACGGCAGAATCCATTCTTCTTTCTTCATGCTCTTTCCCCCAGTTGTGCCTCCACGAGTTTGGTGTACACACCGTTTGTCGCCAGCAATTCATCGTGAGTCCCGACTTCCGCAACCCTGCCTCCGTCCAGCACGATAATTTCGTCCATATCGAGCATCCAGTGAAGGCGGTGAGTCGCGAGAAAGACGAGCTTATCCTCAAATAAATCCAGCATCGTTTCTTTTATTTCATATTCTGTTTCGATATCAAGATGGGCAGTCGGCTCATCCAGCAGCAGAATCGGACGGTTACCCAAAAAGGCGCGAGCCACCGCGACACGCTGAGCCTGGCCGCCGCTGAGCGCCCGGCCGCCTTCCCCGATCCGGCCCTCTAATCCGTCCGGAAGTTTGTCCACCAGCTCCGTTAGTCCCGCCGCTGCAGCTGCGAGGGCTGTATCCTCGGCCGAAGCGCTTGGGTGGTAGAAGCGAATGTTATTCGCCAGCGTATCATCAAAAATGTACGGATGCTGCGGGATGTAGAGGAGGTTTTTCTGCCAGCTGCCGTCCTGCAAATGGGACCGGCGTGACCCATTGACCTCGATCATACCGCCATCCGGCTCCAAAAAACCGCCGAGGATATCAATTAATGTTGATTTTCCGGCACCGCTTGCACCGATGATGCCGATTTTTTTCTTGCCTTTGAATGACAGATCAATATCGGACACCGACCGGCCGACTGACACGCCTGACAGCTTCAGCTCATCCTGTTCGGACCACGTCCCAAGCTGAAGCGGCGCCTCTTCTTTAAAACCAGGCTGCGACAAAATCTCTTGAATGGTTTTGCCTGCTTCCTGCCCGTTTAGCGTTGCATGATAATCATTCCCCACCTCCCGCACCGGCAGAAAATACTCAGGTGCGAGAATAAGCGCCGTTAAAGCGGGCCCAAGCAAAATATCGCCGTCAATGAGGCGCAGGCCAAGAAACACTGCAACTGTCGCCACCGACAGCATCGTGAAAAAATCGAGGGCAAATGAAGATAAAAATGCCACCCGAAGCGTACTCATCGTTGCTTTGCGATACCGTTCACTAACGTAGAAAATATTTTTGCTGTGCGACTTGCTCAAACCTAAGAAACGCAATGTCTCCAGCCCGCGAAGAGAATCAACAAAATGATTGGAAAGTCTCTGATAGGATTTCCACTGACGATCCGCTTTTCTCTGCGCGACAAGGCCGAGGAGAATCATAAAAATAATCAGAATCGGCATGGCAGCGACTAAAATGATGGCTGATGTGCGATCCTGAAAAAATACATAAATGACAACCGCCGCAGGCACAATCGCCATGCTGACCATTTTCGGCAGAAACAGCTCCAGGTAGCGGCGGAACTGGCTGATGCCTTCCATTGCCAGCGTCACCATTTGCCCTGTCCCCTCTTTCTTTGCAAAACGGGGGCCTAACCGGAACAGCTGATCAAGAAAACTCTTTCTCAAATCTGCTCCTGTCCGGGCGGCATATTGATAGACGATTTTCTGGCGCGCCACCGTCACCCCGTGCCGGGCGACAAAAGCGATGAGGAAAAAGCCGATCACCGGAAACAGGGAGGCAATGCTCTTCCCGTTGAACAGCCCGGTTACGGCTTCACTCAGCCACTCTGCCTGCATAATAATGGCGGCTGTCTGAATCAGCGTTAAACAAGTAATCACGGTGAGAATCCGCTTCATTCCTTTATATCGAAACAGGTCTTTTCCCATTAATAAGTCATAGGCTCCTTATGGCTGACGCGCTTCCGGAAGACATAATAGCTCCAGATCTGGCTGCCGATTACAAACGGCAATAGGGTTAATGCTGCAATTGACATGACTTTAAGCGAATAATCACCGGAAGAAGCGTTAGCTACTGTTAAATCGTACGCGCTTTGAATCGAGCTGACCATCACCCGAGGGAATAATGAAATAAAGATCATCCCTACAGTCAGCGCCAGCCCCGCGCCTGTCATTCCGAATGTCCAGCCGTCTTTTTTCTTACGGATAAATACAGCAGCAAGCATAAAGCAGATGACAATCAAAACAACAAGCGGAATGGTAATCTCGCCGCGGCGTGTAAACATGTCTGTCTGATAGGCAGAAAGGGCCGCGAAGGCAAGAACCGCTACAAAAACAACACCCATTATCTTTTGTGCCATTTTCCGGGCGCGGTTTTGCAAATCACCAATCGTACGCAGCGTGATAAACATTAATCCATGCTGGAAGCAAAGAAGTGTTACAGTCACACCGCCAAGTACAGAGTATACATTGATATAATCGGATACATGTGCGTGAATGTTCATATCGGCATCAATCGGCATCCCGCGGAATAATGTCGTGAACAGCACGCCAAGCACAAACGGAGGAATCAGACTGCCGAAGAAAACGACCCAGTCCCAAACCTTTACCCATTTCAAATGATCGACCTTGCCGCGGAACTCAAACGCGACCCCGCGGCCCATTAACGCAAGCAGCACAATGACAAACGGAATGTAATAACCGCTCAGCATCGTTGCATACCAGTTCGGAAATGCAGCGAAAATGGCGCCTGCACCAGTCAAAAGCCATACTTCATTCGCGTCCCAAAACGGTCCGATCGTGTTGATCAGCACTCTGCGTTCTAATTCATTATGGCCAAGAAAACGGGTCGCCATGCCGACCCCGAAATCAAAGCCTTCCAAAAAGAAGAATCCTACAAACAATACAGCAACGAGTATAAACCAAAGATCATGAAGAGATGCCATGGTATACCTCCTGACTAAATGGATCTGTTGATACAGGCACATCATGATGCTCATCATGCTCTGCACCTTTTTTAATCTCACGGATGAACAAGAAGACAAGCAGCGCACCCAGAATCAAGTACATCACTCCGAAGGCGATGATTGAAAATAGCAGGGAGCCCGCCGTTACGTTAGGCGACACGGATTGAGCCGTAGTCATCAAGCCCATAACCGTCCAAGGCTGACGCCCGATTTCTGTCATAATCCAGCCCGCAGAGTTCGCGATAAACGGGAAGGAAATCAAAGCGATCATGATGCGCAAATACCATTTGCTGTTTTCAAGCTTTTTGCGGCGGTTTAGCCAAAGGCCGCCTAGCGCAGCAAGAATCATGACAACACCTGCTCCTACCATGATGCGGAAGCTCCAGAACGTCGTTTTGACAGGCGGAATGTAGTCGCCTTTTCCGTATATTTTTTCGTACTCAGCCTGAAGTGTTTTCATCCCTTTGACACTTCCGCTGAATTTTTGATATGCCAGGTAGCTCAAGGCATAAGGAACTTTGATTTCATTTGAGCTTTTTTCATTTTTTGTATCGATTGTGGCAAAAGCCGTCCAAGCAGCAGGGTCACCGCTGTCTTCCCAAAGGCCTTCACTGGCAGCCATTTTCATCGGCTGTGATTCCATCAAGTGCTCAGCCTGCATGTGCCCGCTAAGGCCGACGCCAAGACCGGCACAAAGGCCGACGATCATTGCGAGTTTAAAAGATTGTTTAAAGAACGGCACTTCATTTTTCTTCAATAGTTTAAAAGCACTCACTCCGGCGATAAAGAAAGCCCCAGTGGCGAGCGCACCGAAAATGACGTGCGGGAATTCAACCCAAAGCTGAGGGTTTGTAATCAGCGCGCCAAAGTCATTCATCTCTGCGCGGCCGTTTTTGATCGTAAAGCCGACCGGCTCCTGCATAAAGGAGTTCGCTGTTAAAATCCAGAAAGACGACATAATCGTTCCGAATGACACGAGCCAAATGCAGAGAGCGTGAATTTTTTTCGGCAGGCGGTCCCAGCCGAAAATCCATAATCCGATAAAAATAGATTCCATGAAAAACGCCAATAATGCTTCAATCGCAAGCGGAGCGCCAAATACATCTCCGACAAAACGGGAGTAATCAGACCAGTTCAGTCCAAACTGGAATTCTTGCAAAATCCCTGTTACGACACCGACTGCGAAATTTATTAAGAATAAGTGCCCCCAAAACTTTGCCATTTTGAGGTACAGCTCATTTTTCTTCACAAGATAAAGAGTCTCCATCAACGCAACCATAAACACAAGCCCGATAGACATCGGCACAAACAAGAAGTGAAACAACGTTGTTGATGCAAATTGAATACGGGCTAATACCAATTCACTCATGCTTTATCCTCCATTTCCGGTTGAAAACTGTAATTTGCTCACTACTTCACAAGCAGAACCGAAACTTTGATCAGTAATTCACAAAATAGACGAAAAAAATATTGTTCAATATTTCACAAATGTGTCAAAAAGTCGTTCAATATGATGCAAGATTGCCAGACTGACCAAATGACACAATCTCTGACTGGTTCATATTAAGTACTTTACAACGATTCATTTCAAAAATAAAGCCCAAAATACCTAAAAAGTCCTGAATGATGTGACGGATTATTGTCTATTTCGTTGCTGATTTATGACGGCTGCTAGGATAAATGACCCTTTATTATCGTACATCAACACATCGTTCCTTGCGAATAAAATGCTTGTCCGGCACCAGCACTCGTTTCTCAGCATTCTGTCACAGATCGATTTTAGTCAGAATGCCTCTTTTCATCAGTAACGTGATGAAGTGAAAAGTTGAATAGTAAATTATTAATA